>JBJMLJ010000262.1:0-4908 GCA_045805365.1 Thermoleophilaceae bacterium | reverse complement strand
TGCTCACGACGACTCGTTCGCCCCGGGGGCCGTGTGCCCTCCAGGGCGGTGGTCTATCGTCATGCGCCCCCAGAGTATCGATCGCCATCAGCGCCTATGTGGACATCGGGCAGGGCTCCGGACTCTCCGGCGCGACAGGGGTGCGGCCCTTCCTGCCGGCCCTCCTCGCCGGAGCGAAGGCGCGCGGCGACGTGCTGTTCTACTTCACGGGCTCGGGCTGGCAGTTCCTCGAGTCGCCGGGCTTCCTGCTGGCGCTGTTCGTGCTCACGGTGCTCTGGTTCGGTGCCGAACGTTCGGGGGCGAACCGGGTCTGGCTGGAGCGCGCGGGGCTGACGCTCGGGCTCACCCTGGGCGCCCTGCTGTTCGCCGGCTCGCTCGCGGCCGGCGGCGAGGCCGCCTGGCCGGGAATCGGGGGTGGGATCGTCTGCGCGCTGCTGGCGCGCGCGGCGCTCGGCGGCCTGTTCGAGCGGGCGGCCCGCCGCCTCGACGAGGGCGCGGCGGGGATGCTGGAGCTCTACGCCGAGGCCGCGGCGCTGGCCCTCGCCGCCGTGGCGATCGTCGCTCCGCCCCTGTCCTTCCTCGCGCTCGCCGGCTTCGTGCTGCTGCTGATCAAGGGCGGCCGCGCCGAGGGCCGGAAGTACGCCGGGCTGCGGGTCCTCCGCTAGGGCCGTGGCCGGCCCGAAGAAGCTGGTGCTGGCCGTGATCGACTCGGTCAAGCCGGAGATGCTCGATCGCGCGATCGAAGAGGGAAGGGCGCCGGCGCTGCGCGCCCTGCGCGACCAGGGCAGCTACATACGGAACTGCGTCTCGACCTTTCCCTCGGTGACGCCGGTCGCCTCGGCGACCATCGCCACGGGGGCCGGCCCGGGCGATCACTTCATCCCGTCGATGAACTGGTACCACCGGGGCGAGGAGCGCTACGTGGAGTACGGCTCGTCGTTCCCGGCGACGCGCGCCTTCGGCGTCGTCCGCTCCCTCTACGACACGGTCTACAACATGAACATGGCGCACCTGAGCCGTGCGCGTAAGACCGTCTTCGAGCACCTCGACGACGCCGGCCTGAGGACCGCCTGCACCACCTGGCTCATCTACCGGGGCCGCACCCGGCACGAGCCCTCGACGGATTCCCGTCTCGGCCGGGTCGCCAAGGCGGCCCAGTTCCGGCACGCGGTCTGGGCCTCGCGGGAGCTCTTCTACGCGGACATGTTCGACTCGCGCAACACGGGCTGCACCTCGACGCTCGGCCTCCCCGGGCAGCGCGACCAGCACACCGGCTGCGTGGGCGCCTACCTGGTCGAGAACGACCTGTTCGACTTCCTGCTCTTCTCGCTCCCGGACAACGACACGCACTCGCACCGCTACGGCCCGGAGGCGCAGGTGCGCTCGCTGGCCGTGGCCGACCGGGCGCTCGAGCGGATCATGCACGTCGCCGGCGGCTCCGAGGCCTTCCTCG
The DNA here is from genome assembly GCA_045805365.1 of Thermoleophilaceae bacterium. Lineage (GTDB taxonomy): Bacteria > Actinomycetota > Thermoleophilia > Solirubrobacterales > Thermoleophilaceae > DASXBA01. Next base: position 3,455 of record JBJMLJ010000262.1, on the reverse strand, counting down.
AGGACCACGCCGTGATCGTCATGTCCGACCACTCGCAGACGAGCGTCGACAAGCGCGTGAACCTGACGGAGGGACTCAGCGACTGGCGCGTGCTGACGCCGTCGGATCCGGCGCCGGAGGAGGCCCGGCTGGCCGTTTGCCCAGCCGCGCGGTCGGCGATGGTCTACCTGCTGGACGACGGGGACATCGAGCCGGTCGCGGCCGACCTCGAGGGGGTGGAGGGGGCGGATCTCGTGGTGCGCCGGGAGGGACCCGAGGCCGTGGTCCGGTCGGCGGGCGGCGAGCTGCGCTTCGCCCCGGAGGGAGAGCTGACGGACCTGCGCGGGCGCAGCTGGAGCGTCGAAGGGGACCACGGCGTGCTCGAGCTGGCGGTGGACGACGGCCGCGTGACGAGCGCGAGCTACCCGGACGGCCTGGGGCGGCTCTGGTCCGCGCTGAGCTCGCCCTACGCCGGGGACGTCCTCGTCTCGGCAGCGCCGGGATTCGAGTTCGTCGACTGGGGCGGGGCGGACCACGTGGGCGGCGGCAGCCATGGCTCGCTGCTGGCGGAGGACTCGGAGGGCGTGCTCCTGGCCACAGGGCTCGACCTGCCCCAGCGGGAGCAGTGGTCGATAGCCGACGTCGCTGGGCTTGTTCTGCGGCACTTCTCTGTACGCTCCGCAGTCGATGAGTGACGACACGGAAGCGGCCGTCGCTCAGCGCGCGCCCGCGGTCCACCTGCGTGTGCGCGCCGGTCTGCGCCGCCCGCACAACTGGGTTCAGCTGGTCAAGTTCTGCCTCGTAGGCGGGTCCGGCTACGTCGTGAACCTGATCGTCTTCACGATCTGCGTGAAGGGGCTGAGCCTGCACCACCTGATCGGGGCCACGGCTGCCTTCGTGGTCGCCGTGATGAACAACTTCTGGTGGAACCGCCACTGGACCTTCCAGGCCCGCCGCGGCCGCGCCACGTTCCAGGCGGCGCGCTTCTTCGCCGTCAGCGGCGTTGCCTTCCTCTTCGCCGCGGCGATGCTGGAGCTGCTCGTGAGCGTCGTGGGCGTCTCGGCGGTTCCGGCGCAGGCCATCTCGCTCGTCGCTGCCACGCCCCTGAACTTCATCGGGAACAAGATGTGGAGCTTCGCGATCGAGCTGCACCGCGACTGACCGCGGCCGTCGTCGCGGCAGTCGCCTGCCTCTTGCTGGCCGCGCCGGCGGCGGGCGCCGCCACGGACCTGAAGATCCCGCCGTCGCAGACCAAGCCCCCGCGCTTCTTCAAGCGGAGCGCCGAGCAGGTCATCCGGATCGCGAACGGCGCTCGCAAGGTGCGCCAGGAGACGCACGATCGCGGCCACCCCCTCCAGCCGACCGCCTACACCAAGGGCTTCGGCACCTGGCAGGTGAGCTACTTCGACCACGGCGACGAGCTGGTGCAGGTCAAGATCGACGACCCGACCGGCGCGATCATCGAGCAGTGGCGCGGCCCCCAGGTGGCCTGGACGATGGCCCGCGGCTACCCCGGCGCCTTCGGGCGCAAGCTGAACGCGCCCTACGTCTGGATCCCCCTCTGCGTCCTCTTCCTGGTGCCGTTCGTGGATCCGCGCCGGCCCTTCCGGCTGCTGCACCTTGACCTGCTCGTGCTGCTGGCCTTCGGCGTCTCGCACATCTACTTCAACGAGGGCGAGATCGGGAAGTCGGTGCCGCTCGCGTATCCCGTCCTCGTCTATCTGCTCGTGCGCATGCTGTTCGCGGGCTTCAGGCCGCGCCGCCGCGCCGGGCCGCTCGTGCCCCTCGTGCCGATCTGGCTGCTGGCCGCGGGCGTCCTCTTCATCGCCACCTTCCGGGTGGGGCTCAACGTCACCGACTCGAACGTGATCGACGTCGGCTACGCGGGCGTGATCGGCGCGGACCGGATCGTCGACGGTCACCACCTCTACGGGAAGGGCTTCGCCACCGACGTCGAGCGGGGGGACACCTACGGCCCGGTCGACTACCTGCTCTACGTGCCCTTCGAGCAGGCGCTCCCGTGGAGCGGGCGCTGGGACGACCTGCCGGCGGCGCACGCAGCAGCGATCGCCTTCGACCTGCTGACCCTGGGCGGGCTGTTCCTGCTCGGCAGGCGGCTTCGCGCCGGACCGGAGGGCCACGCCCTCGGCACCGCGCTGGCCTACGCCTGGGTGGCCTACCCGTACACGGCGTTCAGCCTCGAGACCAACTCGAACGACACGGTGGTAGCGCTCTTCTGCGTCGCCGCGCTGCTCGGCCTGACACTCGTCCGTCGGCGACTGTCGGCCGTGGCGACGGGAGCGGCGATCGCGCTGGGGGCGGCGGCCAAGTTCGTGTCGCTGGCGCTGGCGCCGCTGTTCGCGCCTCGGCGTCGCGGCGAGCTGCTGGTCTACGCGCTGGCGCTGGCGGCCGTGATCGCGGCGACGGTGCTGCCCTTCGTGCCCCACGGCGGCCTGCGCGAGATGTACGACCGCACGGTCGGCTACCAGGCGGGCCGGCCCTCGCCGTTCAGCATCTGGGGCCAGGAGACCTCGCTCGACTGGCTGCAGACCACGGTCAAGGCGGCGACCGCGGCGCTCGCGCTGCTGCTCCTCTTCCTGCCGCGGACCCGCGACCTCCGCCAGATCGCTGCCCTCGGCGCGGCGGTGGTGCTCGCGGTAGAGCTCGGGATGACGCACTGGTTCTACCTCTACGTGGTCTGGTTCGTGCCCTTCGTGCTGGTGGCGCTGTTCGCCGGCGAGCGGCGCTCGGAGCCCCCGGCGCCCGTGCGTGAGAAGCGGCCGGCCACGGCCGTCCCGGCGTGAGGCGCGACACCGCCCTGGCCCTCGCCGGCCTCGCTGCCGCCTTCGCCCTCACGCTCTGGCTGAACCCCTGGGCGGACCAGCGGGTCAACGACCTGTTCGTCTATCGCTCCTTTGCGGACCCCTTCCTCCACGGCCGGCTGCCTTACCGGGAGGTCTTCCTCGAGTACCCGCCGCTAGCGGCCCCGGCGATCGCGCTGCCGGGGCTGGCCGGGACGGGGGAGTCGGCGTTCAGGCTCGCCTTCGCGGGCTGGACGTTCCTGCTCGCCGCCTCGGTCCTCGGGCTCTGCGCCGCGCTGGCGGAGCGGACGCGCGGCGAGCGGCGGAAGGCGATGCTGGCCGTGGCCGCAGCCCCCCTCTTCTGCGGGGCCATTATCCGGACGCACTTCGACCTCGCGCCCGTGGCCCTCACGCTCGCGGCGCTGCTGTTGATCGTGCGGGACCGGCCTCGCCTCGGCTTCGTCGTCCTGGGCGCGGCCGTCATGACCAAGGGCTTTCCGCTGGTGGTCGTGCCGGTGGCGCTCGCCTGGCTGCTCGGACGGGGGGAGCGCCGGGCCGCCATCCAGGGGGCGGCGGCCCTCGCGCTGGTCGTGGTCGCCCTCGCCGGACTCGCCCTGGCGATCTCGCCCTCGGGAGCCAGGGAGGCGGTCCGCTACCAGCTCGATCGCCCGGTCC
>JBJMLJ010000261.1:0-3616 GCA_045805365.1 Thermoleophilaceae bacterium | reverse complement strand
TGGGCTGGCTGAGGCGCTGCGAGGTCACGCCGCCCCCGGAGGCCGCCGCGCCGACGATGGCCGCGGCGCACATGAGGACCGCGCCGACCAGCGCCACCCGGCGCGCCCCGGGGATCCGCAGCGTCGCGTTCGAGCGGAAAGCCACCCGCCCGAGTGCCGCGGCGGCGACGAGGCCGGCGAGGAACGTCGCGAGGAGGATCAGGCCGTCGCCTGTGCGGGCGCTCAGCGGCAGGTTGTCGGTCGTCAGGCCGTGGAGGGTCAGCCCGACCAGCAGCGCCGGGACGCACGCCAGCCCCGCGATCAGCGCCAGCGGCAGCAGCCGGCCCCGGTCCTCCGACAGCGCGAGCTGGAGCAGCAGCACGGCGACCAGGGTGAGCAGCGCGCCGCGCGAGAGGGCGAGCGCCGCGCCGACCAGGAGCGGGACAACGGCGAGCAGCGCCGCCAGCCGCACGCGTTCGGCGTTCGCGTAGTCGGTGGCGGCGGCCAGGCCGGCGGGCACCGCCATGACGAGGAGGATCGCCAGCCCGTTCCAGTAGCCGATCGGCTCGCGCAGCCGGGCGATGGCGCCGGAGGAGTGGATCAGCCCCGGCAGCATCTTGCCGCCGAGCGCGTAGAGGGCGACAACTGTGGCAATTGCCAGCCAGCCCAGGGCCACTTTTTGCGCCGCCCGCGGCAGGCTCGCCCCCAGCACCAGGCCGAGGCCCGCGACCAGCGCGTACGAGAGGGCGCGGTTGAACTCGAGCCACGAGTCGTCCGCCGTGATCGACCAGGCGAGCGAGATCGCGCACCAGATCGCGAAGCCGGCGAGCGCGGCGATCCCCGCGTAGGCCGCCGGGTGCGCGGTCGCCCGCAGGCCGCGGCCGAACGTGAGCCCGCCGATGGTGAGGATCGAGACGGCGGCGATCCCGACCTGGAGCCTGGTCTCGTCGGGGATCTCGATCGCGCCGTTTGCGAAGGCGGCGTAGACGGCGGCGATCGCGAGGGCCGCGCCAAGCAGGGCCGGCGGGGTGGCCCGCGCGCGCTCGGCGAGCGAGCCAGCCCGCAAGAGCGGTGGCGGAAGGCTCGGGCGCGCCGGGCGTGCCTGGGTCGTGGCCATGGGCCGCATTGTGACCACAGCCGCCGGCCTACGCCGCTACCTTTCGGGGCGTGCGGCGGATCGCGTTTCTGATCGTCGGCCTGCTCCTGGTGCTGCCGGCCCAGGCCTCGGCGCAGAACAAGCTGTTCCAGGACTACAAGAAGAACGGCACGATCAATCCGTGCAACTACTCGCCGAGCCAGCTGAAGAACGGGCTGGCCGGGCTGCCGCCGGACGTGGAGGCCTACGTGCCCGGCCTGAGCGACTCGCTGCGCCGCGGCTGCACTACAGGTGGCGGCGGCCAGGGAGTGACGCCGCAGCAGCAGTCCGCGGTCGTCCCGACGGGCGGCGGGCCACCACCCGCACCGCCGGCGGCCGCTGCCAAGAGGCGCACGGTCGTCCCCGCGCCGCCCTCGCCGCACGTGAAAGCACGCGACGTGGTGGCCGGCACGGCGCCCAGCGTGCCGAACGGCCCGCTGCCGGTGATCCCGGCCTGGCTGGCAGCGGTGCTGGCCGCCGTCGCGGCCGGCGGCATCGCCGCTCTCGCTGCGGTGCGCTACGGGGCGCTGGACCCGTCCGGCCTGCTGCGCTCGCTGCGGGCCTCGCTAGCCCGCCGCTAGCTCGGCCAGGCGAACCGGTAGCGCGGGCCCTCCGCGGTGTCCTCCACATAGAAGCCGAACGCGGCCGGCGTAACGTCCTCGCGCCGGCCGAACTCGCGGACGATCTCCCGGAGCGCGGGCGGCGAGCTGTCGGCGGCCTCGTCGAAGAGCTGCCTCGGATCGAGCCCCAGCCGCCGGGCGCAGTCGTGATATGGCGCGAGCGCCAGCAGCATGTCCCGCCAGTCGCGGGTCCACTCGCCCTCGCCCTCTGCGATCACCCGCGCGAGGCCGGCCCTCAGTCGTTGCGGATCCCGCTCGCGGAGGGCCCGTGTGGCGTCGGCGTCGAGGGACATCCCGACATACCATATGTTGTGTTTCGGGAAGGAATCAAGCACTACAAGTAGTAGAATTCAGATGTGCGCTGCCCTTTCTGCTCCTCCGATTCCAGCCGCGTCGTGGATTCTCGCCTGACCGAGTCCGGCGAGGTCCGCCGCCGCCGCGAGTGCGGCGAGTGCGAGAACCGCTTCACGACCTACGAGCGGCCGGAGGAGGCGCCCGTGACGGTGCTGAAGCGCGACGGCGGCCGCGAGCGCTTCGACCGCCAGAAGCTGTTGCGCGGGCTGGGCCGGGCGGCCAACAAGCGGCCGGTCAGCGACGAGCAGCTGGAGGCGGTCGCCGATTCCATCGCTTCGGAGGTCCGCCGCGGCGGCCCGGAGGCCGACGCGTCCTGGATCGGCGAGCTGTCGCTGCGCGGACTGGCGTCGGTCGACCCGGTCAGCGCCATCCAGTTCGCATCCGTTTACCGCAAATTCGAGGACCTCGACGAGCTCGAGGAGGAAGTTCGGCGCCTGAAGCGGCAGATTGGTCCCGGTCCGTCCGACCCCGAGAGCAGTATCGGTCTTTCCCCCTCAGGGGGCGAAGGAGAAAGCGCCGAGACAAGGAGAGAGCATGTCCGACAGCCGTAGCGCCCCGGCCCCGAGCACGACTCAGGGGGTCAGTCTGGAGCGGCGTTTCACGGAGGCGGGCAAGCATCCATTCGACTGCGTCGAGTGGGAGATCCGCGACGCGTTGATCGGCGATCCGGCCGATCCGGCCTTCTCCCAGCCCGGGGTCGAGTTCCCCAAGGGCTGGTCGCAGAACGCCACCAACATCGTCGCCCAGAAGTACTTCCGCGGCCGGATGGGCTCGCCCGACCGCGAGCACTCCGTCAAGCAGATGATCGGCCGCGTGGCGGGGACGATCGCGTCCTGGGGCCGTTCGGGCGGCTACTTCGCCTCTTCGGAAGATGCCGACGCCTTCGAGGACGAGCTCACCCACATCCTGCTCCACCAGATGGCGGCCTTCAACTCGCCGGTCTGGTTCAACGTGGGCTTCGAGGAGCACCCGCAGTGCTCGGCGTGCTTCATCTTGTCGGTCGAGGACACGATCGAGTCGATCCTCGACTGGAACACCAAGGAGGGGATGATCTTCCGCGGCGGCTCCGGGTCGGGGATCAACCTCTCGCAGATCCGGGCCTCGAAGGAGCACCTGTCGAAGGGCGGGCTCGCCTCCGGTCCCGTCTCCTTCATGCGCGGCGCCGACGCCTGGGCCGGCACGATCAAGTCCGGCGGCAAGACCCGGCGCGCGGCCAAGATGGTCGTGCTCGACGTCGACCATCCCGACGTCCTCGACTTCATCTGGTGCAAGGCGCGCGAGGAGGAGAAGGCGGCGGCTTTGCGCGATGCCGGCTTCGACATGCGCCTCGACTCCGACGCCTTCGCATCGATCCAGTACCAGAACGCGAACAACACGGTCCGCGTGTCCGACGAGTTCATGGACCGCGCCGAGCGCGGCGAGGACTGGGAGCTGACGGCGCGGGTCGACGGCCGCGTGCTCGAGACCATTCCCGCGCGCGACGTGTTGTCGCAGATCTCCGAGGCCGCCTGGAAGTGCGCCGACCCGG
>JBJMLJ010000260.1:0-9286 GCA_045805365.1 Thermoleophilaceae bacterium | reverse complement strand
GCACTACGGATACGAGGGTGTCGCCAGCTACGTCGCCAAGATTGCCGAGGCGATCGACGACTACCGGATGGCGCCGGAGCGCTTCATCGACGTCAGCGACAATCGAGTACTCGTCTTCTCGCGCGAGGGGGGACGCGGTAAGGGCAGCGGCGCGGAAGTCCAAACACACTCGACCGCTCACCTCTGGACGCTCCGGAACGGCAGAGCGGTTCGGATGCAGAGCTACTGGGAAAGGGCCGACGCGCTAGAAGCGGTTGGGCTCACCGAACAGGACGTTCTCAGCGAAACCTGACGTCGACTCCTGCTTCGCGCGAAGAGCGAGCGTTTTGACCGACAAGACCCGAAGGTCTGCAGATTCGAATCCTGCCGCTGGACGATGAGTTGAAGCGAGCGGGTTGGTCTCTACCGACATGAGCGATAGAAAAGTAGTTCTCAAGATGGTTATGTCCCTCGACGGTTTTGTTACCAGCCCGGACGGGACCCATGAATGGATGTTCGAGTGGTTCGGCGATGACTCGGGTGAGTGGAACCGCCGCGCGCTCGGGGAGGCCGGCGTCCACGCGATGGGGCGCCGCAGCTACGAGATTATGGGCCCGCACTGGGCCGCGTCCGAGGGGCCGATCGCCACCGCGATGAACGAGAAGCCGAAGGCTGTCTTCTCTCACACCCTGGAGAAGGCGGAATGGGGACCGGCCGAGATCTTCGGCGGGGACCTGCGCGCGGAGATCGCGGAGCTGAAGGCTCGGGACGACGAGGGGACGGTCCTCGTCCACGGCGGCCCCGACTTCGCCAAGTCGATGACCCGCCTGGGTCTCATCGACGAATACCAGCTGACGACGGTCCCGATTGCGATCGGCACGGGCCGCAGCCCATTCGCCGAGGTGGAAGGGCACCTGAAGCTGGACGTCGTCGAAGAGGAACGCTTCCAGACCGGAGCCCTTGCGCAGATCCTGGTGCCGAAGGCGATGAGCGACAGTCCCAAGCGGGATTGAGCTAGCTGCTCCTTCGCGCGCTCCTGCTCCGCGCGAGAAGCGGTAGCCAGCCTGCCCACCAACAGCATGCTGCCCTTCCATGGCCGGGAACTCTCGGCGTCGCTGGTCCCGAGTTGCACGTCCCGGGACGGCACCGAGTGGTGCCCGGAGTGCAACGGCCACGGATCCAGGAATGACCAAACCGGATGTCGACTCGAGACGTCCAGGCCGGCGTCTCCGCGCTGCAACCTGCGGCCGATTAGACCGATACAGCCTTAGAGGGTCGTATGTACGAGTTCATCTGCAAGCGCTGCGGGCGGCGCTACTACAGTGCCTCGTCGACGGGCCCACAAGGCCGCTGCGCCGTGTGCGGCGGCGAACTCGAGCCGACCGGGGTGAAAGGGGAGCTCGGCGAGGACCCCAGCCTTCGCCTGCCGCCTGCCGCCGGTCACCGGCCACGGCTCGTCGCTAGGCGAGGAGACCGACCGCTGCACGCGCTGCGGCGGTAGCGGCCTGGTGATGGTCGCGCACCAGACCCCACAGGGTCCGAACCGTCGCGATCCGGCAACGCCGGCACGACAGGACTGAACTGACGCAGAGGGGCGGGCGCGGCGATAGATGTCGGCCCGCCCGCCTGTCTGCGCTCGAGGGGTTCGGGGCTCCTTTTTTGCCCATTTGCCCCGGCCGGCGGGGTGCCCCGTCGGCCCGCATGGAGCAGATCTGCCGTCACTGCCTCCCGCGAAGCGTCGCGACTGGAATGTGGCCGAAGGAGTCGTCTGCCGCGGCAGCGCCGGTCTGATCGCTCAGCGCCGGGAGCGATCACGGCTCGGGTCAGAAGCGAGAGCGGATGATCTCCGCGGTTCGTGACTGCAGGCGCACCCAGCGGCTGGCAAGCTATCGACCCATGGTCATCGACGTCTGGATGCAGCATCCAACGCTTCGTTTTCTTCGCCACGAGATGTTCGAACCGGCACTCCGTTGGACGGGGCAGGAGGTGCCCGACGAGGAGCTGCCGATCGATATGACGATCGCCGCGATGGATCACGCGAGCGTCAACTTCGGGCTGCTCAGCGCTTGGTACTCCCCCGACGGACCCCTCATCGCGAACGAGGAAGTGAGAGGCTGGGTGACGGAGCATTCAGACCGCTTCGCGGGGCTTGCGACGGTTGACCTGAGGAAGCCGATGGAGGCGGTGCGCGAGCTGCGGCGCTGCGTGACCGAGCTCGGATTCAAAGGACTTCGTGTCGTTCCGTGGTTATGGGAGGCGCCGCCGACCGACCGCCGCTACTACCCGCTCTTCGCGACCTGCGTGGAGCTCGACGTCCCCTTTTTCACGCAAGTGGGACACAGCGGTCCGCTCCGCCCCTCGGAGACCGGGCGCCCGATCCCGTACATCGATCAGGTGGCGCTCGACTTCCCGGAGCTCACCGTCGTCTGCGGCCACATCGGCTACCCGTGGACCGAGGAGATGGTCGCCGTGGCGCGCAAGCACGAGCACGTCTACATCGACACCTCCGCGTACACCGCGAAGCGCTACCCACCGGAGTTGGTCAGCTACATGCAGAGCAGGAGCGGCCGCCGCAAGGTGCTGTTCGGGACGAACTACCCGATGATCTTCCACCAGCAGGCGCTCGAGGACCTGGACGCGCTCGCCCTCGACGACGAGACGCGCGAGCTGTTTCTGTGGGGCAACGCCCAGCGGGTGCTGAAGCTCACGGTGGACGCCCCGGCATAGGGTGCGACGAACGCTCGGGTAGGGTCGATGACAGGTGATGTGAACAAACAGGTGGTCCGGCGCTTCTATGAGGAGCCCTCGTGGTCAGTCCGGCCACGGTCAAGACCCACTTCCAGCACATCTACAAGAAGCTCGGGGTACACGACCGCGTGGCGGCGGTGGCGGAGGCCCTGCGCGAGGGCGCGATCAGCTAGGCACGCCGCTCCGCCGTTGGCTCGTCCGGAAGCGCCTGAGCTACCGTGACCTGCCGGCCGGCAGTCGACCATAATCCGGTCCTCGGAGGAGAGGCGTCAGATCGCAAGCGACGAGCTGCTGACCCGGGTCGGGCCCGGGACCGTGATGGGCGCGCTGATGAGGCGCTACTGGCTGCCGCTGATGGAGACTGAGGAACTCGGGCCGCCCGACACCGCGCCGCAACGCGTTCGGCTCTTGGGCGAGGACCTCGTGGCTTTCCGCGACACGGACGGTCGCCCGGGCCTGCTCGCCGAGAGGTGTCCGCACCGTGGCGCTTCCCTCTATTTCGGACGCAACGAGGAACACGGCCTTCGTTGCGTCTACCACGGCTGGAAGTTCGACGTCGAGGGGACCTGCCTCGACATGCCCACGGAGCCGGCGGACAGCACGTTCCCCCCCAAGGTGCGCGCGACCGCCTACCGCTGCCGCGAGCGAAACGGGATCGTCTGGGCCTACCTCGGGCCCTCGGCAGACCCGCCCCCGCTTCCGGAGCTCGGATGGGCGCTGGTGCCGCCGGAGCAACGCGGCTCGCTTAAGTACCAGCGCGCCTGCAACTGGCTGCAAGCGCTCGAGGGGGACATCGACACGGCGCACCTCGGCTGGCTCCACGCCCGCTTCGGCCGTGACGGAGAGCGCGAGCTGGCGTTCAGCGACGAGGACTCGCTGCGCGACATCGCCGCCCGGGACACCAGGCCGGTCCTGTTCGTGGTCGACACGCCCGCCGGGCTCGCCATCGGAGCGCGCCGCGCCCACGACGGCACCAGCCACTACTGGCGCATTACGCAGTTCTTGATGCCGGTTTTCACCAGCGTGCCGGCGATCGGGGACCAGCTCCGCGCGAAGGCCTGGATTCCGCTCGACGACGAGCACACGATGGTATGGGAGCCGAACTGGCACCCCAGCGAGCCGCTTTCCGAGGAAGCCCGGCGGGGATGGGCGGGACGCGTTCCTTCCAGCGGCATGCTGCCGGACGACGGCAGCGGTCTTGGGCGGGGGCGGTTCGCGGCGTCGAAGGAGAACGACTACCTCATCGATCGCGACCGCCAGCGCCTGTCGAACTTCACCGGGCTCGAGGACTCCCTACCCCTCCAGGACGGGGCGATCGTCGAGAGCATGGGCCCGATCGTCGATCGCAGCCTGGAGCACCTCGGAACGTCTGACGTCGGCATCATCCAGGCCCGAAAGAGACTGCTCGATGCCGCGCTCAGGCTTCGCGACCACGGCGACGAGCCGCCGGGCGCCCGCGATCCGTCGGCCTATCGCCGCCGCGGCTGCCAGCTCGTGCTCCCGGACGACGCAGACTGGATCCGGGAGTCCGAGCCACTGCAGCGCTCCTGACTGCGGCCCCGCCACCGGTTGACATTCGACCAGCGCGGGAGTCTCGAAAACCGGTGGCACATCCCATCATTCCCCGCTGGCGGCCCTGCCATGAGAGAATCGCCACGTGCCTCGAAAGGAGCCCACGTGGTCATCGCCCTAGCCGGTGGAGCCTGGATCTTCCTCGGCGGTGTGCTCGCCTTCCTCATCGGCGCGGTCATCGCCATGTACACACGCAAGGGGAGCGGCATGGATCTGCACCCCTACCGCCACGTCCACGGGGGCGCGCCGGGTGCCGACAGCCCGCGGCACGACTACAGCGGGTCGGACCGCACGGAGGCAGCCGAGCGCGACGTCGTTCGGAAGTGGCGGAGCCAGGAACAGCCGGAGAAGGCCCCGCCGGAGGAGCGGGCCGCCGAGCGGGAGCGGGAGCAGCGTCCGGGACCGAGCAAGAAGCCGCCGATTCGTCGTCCGCGCTGAAGCCGGCCGCCGCTCCGCCTAGCCGATGTCGCGCAGCTCGGTGAGCCGCAGGCTGTTTCCTGACGGGTCGCGCAGGCCGCAATCGATGCCGTAGGGGCGCTCCTCCGGCTCCTCGGTGAACTCCACGCCACGGCCCTTCAGCTCCTCGTAGTCGCGCCGAACGTCGTCCGTGGTGAGGAACACGGTGCCGGCGAAGCCCTTCGCCATCAGGGCTCGCACCTGCTCCCCGGTCTGCTCGTCCATCACCGGCGCGCCGGGAATCGCCATGAGCACGACGGCCACGTCCTCCTGGCCGGGAGGGGCGACGGTTAGCCAGCGGAAGTTGCCAAGCTCGGGGAGGGTCGCGTCCTGGCGGACCTCCATGCCGACCTTGTCGGTGTAGAAGGCAAGCGCCTCATCCTGGTCGTGCACCCAGAGCTGGGCGGTGGCAATGCGAATCATCGAGGCCTCCTGGCTCGTCGGGGTCTGAGCGGGCCAGACTAGACGCGGGCCGCAGCGCTGTCTTCTCGAAATGTGCGGTGTTGCGGCCGGCCATAGAAGCGCACGACGCAGGCGGGGAGCATGGCGCGCTGGGCGGCCGGTGGGTACGCCGCCCGGTAGGCCGTCGGGGAGAGGCCGTAGGTGCGGGTGAAGCTGGTCGTGAAGGACCCGATGCCGCGGAGCCCGACCGAGAGGCAGATCTCGGCCACCGAGCGGTCCGTGTTGCGCAGCAGAGCGGCGGCGCGCTCGAGCCGGCGGGTGAGCAGATAGGCGTGCGGCGACTCGCCGAACGCGCGGCGGAACTCGCGGCTGAAGTGGGCGCGCGAGAGGCCGGCGGCGCGGGCGAGGTCGTCCACCGTGAGCGGCTCCGGGTAGCGCGCGTCGGCGAGGTCCTTTGCACGCAGCAGGTGGCGGGCGGGGGGAACGAAGGCCACGCCCGGAGTATCGCGGCTCGGGGCTCCGTCGGCCTGGAGGGCATCGAGATCAGGCCGGCCTCGCCGCTGGCGCTCGGGGACCGCTGCAGGACGGGGCGTCACCGCTTAAGCGGGGGGTGTCCGGTGCCGATACGTGGAGGGATACGCACCCCCAGGCTTTTGGGAGCCCCCGATGCGCAGTACCAGCAGGCAGGCAGGGATCGCGCGAGCGGTCATTCCCGCGCGTTGCGGATTCGACGCGCCGCCGCCTGCTCGCTCCGACTGACCACGCTGGACGGAGGCTCCCCGTGAAGATCCTGATCGTCGACGACTCGCCCACCCCGCGGCTTCTGCTCAAGCGCGAGCTCGAGGCCCTCGGGCACGAATGCCTCGTGGCCGAGGACGGTCTCGAGGGCTGGGAGACGTTCCAGGGCTCGGGCGTGGACGTCGTGATCAGCGACTGGATGATGCCGCGCATGGACGGTGACGAGTTCTGCCGAAAGGTCAGGTCGGACTCGGATGCCCCCTACGCCTACTTCATCCTGCTGACGTCGCTGGACGACCGGAAGCACGTCGTCGCCGGCATGCAGGCCGGAGCCGACGACTACCTCACCAAGCCGTTCGGCGACGAGGAGCTGGCGACCCGGCTGATCGCCGCCACGCGCGTCACCGAGCTCCACCGCACGCTCGCGACCCAGCAGAAGGAGCTCGAGCGGCTCAACGCCGTGCTCGTCGAGGACTCGCGTCGCGACCAGCTCACCGGGCTCGGCAACCGCCGGCGCCAGGACGAGGACCTGAAGGTGCTTGCCGCCCGGGCCGAGCGCTACGGCCATGCGTTCGGGGTGGCGCTCTTCGACGTGGATCGCTTCAAGGCGTTCAACGACACGGCCGGGCACCTCGCCGGCGACGACGTGCTCAAGACGGTGGCAGGCGAGCTCATCAGGCAGTCCAGGGAGGGCGACGCGGTCTACCGCTACGGAGGCGAGGAGCTGCTGGTCGTCTTTCCGGACCAGAGCCTCGACACGACCTCCACCGCGGCCGAGCGGATGCGCGAGGCGATCGAGGCGCTCTCGATCCCGCACCCCGGGTTGGATCCCGGCGGGGTCGTGACCGTGAGCGCCGGGGTCTCCTGCTATCACGACGAGGGCCAGGATGACGTGGAACGGCTTCTCGCGCGAGCGGACTCCGCCCTCTACGACGCCAAGGAGAGCGGCCGCAACCGCGTCGTATCAAGGGAGCGCAAGCAGCTGCTATCGTGATATCTCGATATGGCCAAGGAGCCTGATCGAGAGCTGGCGGCGCTGTTCGTGAGGCTTCCGGTCGAGCAGGCGGAGAAGCTCGACCGGGCGGCGTTCGAACTGAAGGTCCCCAAGCAGCAGCTGGTGGGCGCGCTGCTCGAGCGCTTCTCGGCGAGCCAGCTGGCGCGGCTGCCCGGGCTCGAATCGGGGCGGCGGCGCGTACTGCTCGAGTCGGAGGTCGATGACATGGCGGTGGGGAGCCACTCGTTCCGTCCCTTCGAGCCGGCCGAGGTGCTCTCGCCCGCCGAGGTGGCCGACCTCCTCCAGGTCGACGAGAAGCTGGTGCGAAAGCTCGCCGAGTCGGACGACCTGCCCGGCCGCAAGATCGGCGACGAGTGGCGCTTCTCGCGCACGGCCGTCCTCGAGTGGCTCGGCGCCAGCGAGGGGGAGGAGGACTGATGCCGCTCGTACCCGTTGTCGTCGAGCAGGACTCGCGCGGCGAGCGCTCCTTCGACATCTACTCGCGCCTGCTGCGCGAGCGGGTGATCTTCCTCGGCCAGCCGGTCGACGACCAGGTGGCGAACCTCGTTGTGGCCCAGCTGCTGCACCTCGAGTCCGAGGACCCGGAGAAGGACGTCTCGATCTACATCAACTCCCCCGGGGGATCGATGTACGCCGGGCTCGCCATCTACGACACGATGCAGTTCATCAAGCCCGACGTGCAGACCACCTGCGTCGGGATCGCGATGTCGATGGGGTCGCTGCTACTGGCCGGCGGAACCGAGGGCAAGCGCGCCGCGCTGCCCAACAGCCGGATCCTGATCCACCAGCCGTCCGGCGCGTTCGAGGGCACGTCCTCGGACATCGAGATCCACGCCCGCGAGGTGCTCAACCTGCGCCGGCGGGTGGACGAGATCTACTCCAAGCACACGGGCCAGCCGATCGAGCAGGTCACCTCGGACATGGAGCGCGACCGCTTCTTCACCTCCGAGGAGGCCAAGGAGTATGGCCTCGTCGATCGGGTGCTCGACTCCCGAGCAGCATGACGTCGCCGAACTCGTGGCGTAGATAGCCGGCCTCGGCGGCCGCGCGATAGGAACGCTCGACGAGCTCGCGCCCCGCGATCGCCTCGAGAATCCGCAGGTGCGACGAGTCGCGGTCGTGAAAGCCGGTGAGGAGCGCGTCCACGACCCGCACCCCCTGCTCGGGGCCGATGACCAGGTCCGTCCAGCCGGCGGCCGGGCGAACGATCCCGTCGGCGACCGCCGCCGACTCCAGCGCGCGGACGGCCGTGGTGCCGACGGCGATCACCCGCCGCGCTACGTTCACGCGGTCGGCCGTCCACCACGGCACCCGGTAGCGCTCCGGATAGGGCGCCTCGCCGGCCTCGAGCGACGACACGCCGGTGTGCAGCACGATCGGCGCTATGTCGATCCCGCGCGCGACGAGCGCCGTGATCAGCTCGGCGGTGAACGGGCGGCCGGCGCTGGGCGACTCCGCGCTGCCGGGCTCGGTGGCGTAGACGTTCTGATGGAGCTCGAGCGGCCACTCCCGGTCCACGTGGGCGTAGCGGATCGGCGCCCCCTGGCGGTCGAGGTAGTCGGGGACGGGCTCGGGCAGGGTCAGGGCCGCCACCCAGAGCCGCGAGCCCAGGTAGGGCGCGAGCAGCCGTGCGCTCGCGCCGGCGGGCAGGGACAGTCGCTCACCGGCGCCGGCGTCCCGGAGCCGCGAGTCGCCGCGCCTCAGCTCCACCACCCAGCGGCCGTGGTCCTCGTGGGGGACGGGAGTCGACAGGTGAAGCGTCAGCCACGCGCCGTCCGCGCGGCGCGCGGGGAGCGCCGCGGGGAGCGTCCGCGAGGTGTTGATCACGAGCAGGTCGCCGGGGACGAGCAGCTCCGGCAGGTCGCTGAAGCGCGCATGCCAGATCGAGGCGGGGGAGGCGGCCAGCAGCCGCACGCCGTCCCGCGCGAGGCCGCGAGCCTCGGGCGGCCGGCGGGCCTCCGCCGGCTGGGGCGGCTCGGGCGCCAGCGCCCTCATGCCTCGACGCCGGCCAGCTCGCGCGCCTGGTAGCGGCCGCTCGGCAAGTCGTCCTCGATCAGCTCGATGAGGCCGGGGACGCTCTCCTCCGGCGGCGGGCGATCCGAGATGTCCTCGCCGGGGAAGGCCTCCTGGTGCATGCGGGTCCGCATGTCGCCCGGGTCGACCGAGTAGACGCGCAGCTCCGGCCGCTCGGCGGCGAGGATCGCGGTGAGCTGCTCCAGCGCGGCCTTCGAGGAGCCGTAGCCCCCCCAGCCCTCGTAGGGCTCCACGGCGGCGTCCGAGGTGACGTTGACCACTCGCCGGGGGGAGGCCAGTTGAACCAGCCGCAGCGGAGCGAGGACGTTGACCCGGTAGACGAGCTCGAGCTCCTCGAGCGGG
>JBJMLJ010000259.1:0-5143 GCA_045805365.1 Thermoleophilaceae bacterium | reverse complement strand
TTTACGGAGACTGCGGTGGTCGAGTATCAGCACCCGATCGCGACCGAACCGGGCGATCCAGCGCTCGACCTGCGTCGCGTAGCGACTGCACCAGACGGGCATGTTCAGCGGATGCTCGAGCTCCTCCATCACCCGGTCGAAGGGCGCCCAGGCCAAGTCGTCCCAGACATTCTGCGCATAGTGCGAGAGCGCCCTCGCGACGGGGTCGCGGACGAGATAGACGATTCGGGCATCGGGCACGGTGGCGTGGATCCGATCCGGGACCTCGGGCGCCCAGGGGAAGGAGCTGTAGGCGGTCGAGGACTCGCCGCGGAGGGGGGCGGAACCTTCGAACAGCTCGCGGTAGCGGGAGATCCGCTCGAGCCAGTTGGGGCGCGCGAAGCACATCGGCTCCTTGTTGGTGCTGACCGCGATCTCCGGATGGGTCCCGAGGTAGTTGTGAAGGCTCGTGGTTCCCGCCTTCGGCGCTCCGACGATGAAGAACGTCGGCAGCCAGGAGCGCTCCTCCTCCGCCAGGCCGGGCGGAGGGATCTCGTACCGGTAGCGCGGATCCAGGGGGTCCGAGTCGGTCATCGGCGGGCCCGCCCGAGGCCGGCGCGGAGCTTCCTCGTGGCCGCCTGCGCCCCATCGCGGAACCTCCTCGGCTGACCGTAGGCCGTGCCGATCGGTCGGGGGGCCTCCCGTAAGCGCAGCGCCGCGTCGCGAGCGGCCTGCCCCGCGACCGAGACGCCGAGGTCCCCCAGGTCGCGGACGGACGACCGACGTGCCGGCACCGCGTCGAGCTCGCGACGGAGCTCCGTCAGCTCATAGCCCATCGCCCCGAGCGTCTCGTCACCGAGCCTCTCCAGGTAGCTCCTGCACCAGGCCTTCCGAACCCGGCCGTCGACGGTCTGCGTCCACTTGCTCAGCGGCTCCGTGGACAGCGAGCTGTAGTTCCGGGTACCGGTGGGGTCGCCGTAGCGCCCCTTCAGGTCGACCTCCGCGAACCGCGACAGGACCGTTTGGTCGTAGTCCAGCTCCAGGTACTCGAACAGTCCCCGCCATTGCTCCTCCTGCCCGCCGACGAGTTCCTCGTAGCGCACGCGGTAAGCCCGCTCCCCAGCCGCCTGCGATGCAGCGACGAGGTTCAGGTAACCGTCGGCAAGGTCGCGCATGAAGTACGCGGGCTGGAACTTCCCGGCGCGGAACGTCTCTAGCAACGAGGCCAGGACCGAAAGCGGGTTGCGCCAGAGGAAGACGAGCTTGGCCTCCGGGAAGAGCCGGACGATGTCGGCCGCGATGAAGTGGTAGTGCGGGGTCTTGTCGAGGAAGTAGGTGGTCCCCGGCTCGGCGGCCTTCTCGTACAGCTCCAGGGCGAGGCCGCGGATCGCGGCGTCGATGTCGTCGCTGCCCGCGGGGAGCCGCTCGGAGAAATCCTTCACCGACTGCGCGGTGGCTTCGTGCCAGTACTCCGCCCTGGCGCCCTGTTCCCTCGTGGCGTAGACGAGCGGAAGAAGCAGCCAGGGCTCCGGCAGCGTGGAGACCTTGGGGTGCGCAGCGATCACACGCTGGACCAGCGTCGATCCGCCGCGCGGCAGGCAGAAGAGGAAGAGCGGCCGAACCTCCAAGGCGCGGAATGCTAGGCCGAGGTGGCGGATCTTCGCGCGGCACCCGTTAGTCTGGCGCCGCATGGAAGCGCTCGAACGGGTAGGCGAGGTCGACTGGTATCACACGCTGGAGCTGGCTCCCGGGCATGTGACCGACGGGCTCTTCGACCTCAGGCCCTACGTGCAGAAGTACGGCTTGCCCGATCGACTCGACGGCAAGCGGGTGCTCGACGTCGGCACCTGGGACGGCTTCTGGGCGTTCGAGATGGAGCGTCGCGGCGCCGAGGAGGTCGTCGCGCTGGACCTCGACGACGAGAGCCAGCTCGACTGGCCCGCCAAGCGCCGGCCCACGGAGTTCAGGCCGGTGGGCACGCGCGGCAGGGGCTTCCACGTGGCGAAGGAGCTGCTCGACTCGAGCGTGGAGCGAGTGGACTGCTCGATCTACGACGCCTTGCCGGAGGACCTCGGGACCTTCGACCTCGTCTTCTGCGGCTCCGTGATCATCCACCTTCGCGACCAGGTGCTCGCGCTCGAGCGGATTGCCGGGCTCTGCCGCGGCACGTTCATCTCGGCGGAGTCCTACGACACCCTCACCAACCTCCTGCCCTTCCCGGCGTCCCGCTACCGCGCCCACCGGGAGAAGTCCGTCGTCTTCTGGGAGCCGAACGTCCGCTGCTGGAAGGCGATGCTCGAAACGGCGGGCTTCGACCGCATCGACGACAAGGGTCGCTTCAACATGCGCGCGCGGCCCGGATACTCCGTGCGCCATGCCGTTCTCCACGCGCACCGCTCCTAGCGCGCCCGGCAGGATTTGAACCTGCGGCCTCTCGCTCCGGAGGCGAGCGCTCTATCCACTGAGCTACGGGCGCCTGGCGCCCGAGTGTAGTCCGCCATGTTGATCGCGGTGATCGCAGACACCCACATGCCTCGCGGCGAGCGCCGGCTACCGGACGCGTGTCTCGAGCGGCTCCGTAGCGCGGATCTGATCATGCATGCAGGGGACTTCACGGGCCGCTCCGTGCTCGCGGAGCTCGAGGCGCTCGGGCCGCCGGTCGCCGCCGTGCACGGAAACGTCGACGAGGAGCCGCTCCGCCGCCAGCTGCCCGAGAGGCGAGTGCTGACGGCCGGCGGCGTACGGATCGGGATGGTCCATGACGCGGGCGCCCGGCGGGGCAGGCTGGAGCGCCTGCGCCTGGCCTTCCCAGACGCGGACGCCGCCGTTTTCGGCCACTCGCACATGCCCCTGCAGGAGGAGGCGGAGGGCTTCCAGATCTTCAACCCCGGCAGCCCGACCGAACGGCGGCGCGCCCCGGAACGCACGATGGGCATCGCGCGCGTCGAGCGAGGCCGGCTCGGGTTCGAGCTGATCGACCTGGGCTAGCCGGTCAGGAGCCCGCCACCGGGAGCCGGTGCATCGGGCGCCCCTCGAGGCTGCCGGCGGAGATCACGGTCAAGCGGACGACGCGGCCGTCTCTTTCGACCGCCTGCAGTGCGACGTCGACACGCCGGCTCTCGCCGTCCACCGCTTGGAAGGCGAATGCCGACTCCGCCTCGGCCGGGCTCCAGGCGACGCTGACGAACTTCCGCGTAAAGAGGGCCTCTCCCACGCGATGGAGCGCCTCCAGCGCCTTCTCGCCGTCGGCCCGGAAGTCTCCCTCCCCGGTACGCAGCTCGAGGGAGAAGGACTCGGTCGTCAGATCTTCCACGCAGGTCTCGCTGCTGCCCTTGAGCGCCTCGATCAGGCGAGCCGCCGCCGACGGCTGTGGCGGCGAGCTGCCTCCATGCCCGTTGAGCAAAGTCCGTCTGGCCTGCCTCAGCCTCTCCCTCGTGCGGCGGCGAGGGCGGGGGAGGCTCCTGGGAGGATCGTGGGTGGCAAAACGCTCCTCCGAAAGCGTCCGCACTCGCTCGAGCACGGTGTCGTCGACGGTTACCCCGATCCAGCGGAAGATGTCCGCGAGCGCGTCCTCGGGACACGCGCGGAGCTCCTCATACGTCAGCTCGCGAAAGCGCGGATGCTCGCCGAGCACGTCGCGGATCGCAGCGACGGACTCACGCAGGGTCTCGCGCACCGCCGTTTCCTGGCGTCCTTCCATGAACGGCGCGCGCATCAAGGAACGCATGACGGCCTCTTCGTCCCGGACGAGATGGAGGTACCAGGCATCCGGGTAGCAGCGCAGCTTTCGCTGCATCAGCAGGTGGGGGTCCGGGTCGAGCAACGGAGACTTCTCGACGACGAAGCGAGCGTCGGGCTTGACGCTTTCGCGCATGCGCAGGAGGACGCCGTCACAGAGATCGCGAACGAGGTCCGCGAGCGCATCCCGGCTGACGTATGCGGAGAGGTTTACCCCCCAGCTCGGGTTCTCGTGATTCTCGAAGAGGGATCCGACTCCTCGCGCAAAGATCCGCGACTCGCTGGCCAGCCCTGCGATGTCAGGGTGGGTCGCCACGAGCGTGATCAACCAGCTCGTGCCACTTCGCGGGCTCCCCTCTATGAACAGCACCCTCCCCCGCAAAGGACTGTCTTGAACTCCCATGCGCGCGCGCGAGTGTAACCCCCGTCGTCAGGCACGCGCGCCGGTTGAAACCGGAGCCGGACGCTCCCGCTCCGCGAAGATACGTCCCCGATGAACCTCGACGTCCTCTTCGTCGGCACCGCCGGGTCGGCGCCCACGGCGCGACGCGGCCTGCCCGCCACCCTCATCCGCCGGGGCGGCGACCGGCTGCTCTTCGATTGCGGCGAGGGAACCCAGCGGCAGCTGGTGCGCTCGATCGGGCTGATCGAGCTGGAGGAGGTCTTCATCACGCACTTTCACGCCGACCACGTGCTGGGGCTGCCCGGGCTGCTCAAGACCTTCAGCCTCAGGGGCCGCGAGCGCCCCCTGACCGTCTATGGGCCGCCCGGCCTCGAGCGACTGTTTGCCGGGCTCGGGCCAATCATCGGCAGGACGACCTTCGAGCTGCGCTTGGACGAGATCCGGCCGAACGGGGAGCTGCGGCGCGACGGCTACCGGATAGCCGCCTTCGAGGTCGACCACGGAGTGCGGGCACAGGGCTACGCCCTCGTTGAGGACGAGCGCCCCGGCCACTTCGACCCCGAGAAGGCCGGCGCCCTGGGTTTGACGCCGGGACCCGAGTTCGGCCGCCTCCAGCGCGGCGAGACCGTGAACGGTGTCCGCCCCGAGCAGGTTATGGGCGAGCCGCGCCGCGGGCGCAAGGTCGTCGTCGCGGGCGACACGGCTCCGTCCGAGATGACGGAGGCCGTGGCCTTCGAGGCCGACCTGCTCGTCCACGAGGCCACCTTCGCCGACGAGGACGCGGCCCGCGCCGCGGACACGCGCCATTCCACCGCTCGGCAGGCGGCGGAGGTGGCGGCGGCGGCCAAGGTCCGCATGCTCGCTCTGACGCACGTCTCGCCGCGCTATGGGGGCGGCGAGCTCCGCGACGAGGCTCGCGCCGTCTTCGGAAACACGATCGTGCCACGCGACTTCGACCGGGTCGACATCCCCTTCCCCGAGCGCGGCGAGCCGGTGCACGTCAAGGCGTCGGAGAAGCCGCCC
>JBJMLJ010000258.1:0-6217 GCA_045805365.1 Thermoleophilaceae bacterium | reverse complement strand
GGGGCGGCGCGAGCGGCACTCGCGATCCGGCCGATCTGGCGGTCCACCCGGCGAAGGACCGCGAGGCTGTCGGTCCGCTCGACGCCCGAGTGATGCGCCACCTCGTCGTAGGCGAGGAAGGTCGAGTAGCCCACCGGCCGGCCGGCGTAGAGGTCGGCGATGACCGCCTGGACCTGGAGGTCGGTCTGCACCACGGTCCCCCACGCCCTCACGAGGGCGTACTTGCGGTCGCGCACGATGCGGGGGCGCACGTCCTGGCGCCGCTGCTGCGCCGCGAAGCGGCGCTCCTGGAACATGTCGACGATCGCGAGCGCGATCGTGCGGGTGACGCTGTACGGGTTCGCGAAGTAGGCGAAGTAGTCCTGTCCGATCCTGCCGGGCCGGTCGCGGTCGAGGACCGTGCTCATCGTGAGAAGCGTGTGGCGGGCGTCCCCCGAGACGATGTTGGCCCGGCTCGCGCCGTCCTCGTGGAGCAGGCCGCGGCCGTTCGAATGCCGGCGCTCGATCTCCGCCGCGTCGCGGGGGTGGTTCGTCACGATCGCGCGGCCGCGGTCCTTCTCCCACCAGCGGAAGGCCGGGATGTCGTCGTTATCGCCGTGCAGGAGGCCGGCCTGGCAGGCGCCCGTCTGGGACGACCAGTCCGTCTCCCAGGGAATCAGCCGATGGCTGCCCTCGCGCAGCCACGCCGCCAGGTTCGGCGCGTTTCCGTCCCGAATCGCGCGCTTCAGCACGTCGTGTGCGAGGCCGTCGATCTCGAGGAAATAGACGCCGGGCACGTCCAGATCGCCCTCCGGGCGCAGGCGCCCCGCCCGCCGCTTGACCACGTTTCGGTACCAGAAGTCGTCGTCGTCGATCGCGAGGAGCGAGGTGACCAGGGTGTTCACGACGGTCAGGCCGAACGCCACGACGACGCCGACGCCGAGGCTGTCCACCTTCAACCCGGGCTCGATCGCCGAGACGCCCCACACGACCGCCCCGTTCAGCAAGAGCACTCCCAAGCCGAGCGTGAGGACGGTGAAGGGAAGCGCCACCCGGATGATGAGCGGCCAGACCAGCGCGTTGACGAGCCCGATCAGCGCCGCGCTCGCGAGCGCGGCGCCGAAGTCCTTGACGTGGAAGCCGGCGAGGAGAGCGCCGAGCAGCATCAGCGCCGCCGCGGTGATCACGAGCACGACGACCACGCGCCAGATCTGGGTTAGACCGGCTCTCCGCATCGAATCTCGCGCGACGATATGGCTCGCGGCGCGGTCGCGGCCAGGGTGCCTGCATCCAAGACGCGGTGGGGTAGGCTCGCCACGCATGGCCGCCGAGAACGCACCGGTGCTCGTCGCCTACGACGGGTCCGAGTTGTCGAAGACCGCGCTCCGGCAGGCCGCCTCGCTCTTCGCCGGCCGCCCGGCGATCGTGGCGACCGTCTGGGAGCCCGGACTGGCGGCCATCCCCGTGGGCGGCCCGGACACCTTCGGCGAGGGGGCGATCCCTCCCGACCCGGAAACGGTCGCGGCGGTCGATGACGCCCAGCACGAGCACGCCGCCAGGATCGCCCGCGAGGGAGCTGAGCTGGCGGGCTCGCTGGGGCTCGCCGCGGACCCTCACGAGGTGCCCGACGAGCTCGATGTGGCCGACACCCTGCTCGAGCTCGCCCGCGAGCGCGGCGCGGCCGTCGTTGTCGTGGGCTCACACGGCGTCTCGGGACTGCGCTCCCATCTCGTCGGCAGCGTCGCGCGGAAGCTGCTCGCGCATTGCGACCGGCCGGTGCTGGTCGTGCGAGCCGATGGCGGCTAGGCCGTCTCGGGCTCCCCGTAGACGATCAGCCCATGGATGACGATCACGCACAGGGCGAACACCCCGAGCGACCAGAACGGGAACGCCCCGCCGATCCCCAGGAGGGCGCCGATCGCGCCAATGCTGGCCGCGGTGATCCCGATCACCCGTCCGAAGGTCCCGCCGCCGAACAGCGAGAACCCGGCGGTGAGCTGGATGATCCCCAGGATCAAGGTGATCCAGCCCCAGGTCTTGACATTCGAGAACACGTACTGCGTGTGGTGCTCGTAGAAGTTGGCATTCCCGATGCCGGCAATGCCGTAGATGATGTTGAGCGTGCCCGCCACCAACAGCAGGACGGCGGCGAAGACGGCACGCGCTGCACCTCTGACTCTCATCGATTGCTCCTTTCGCCGAGCGCGGGCCCGGGGACGCCCGCGCCGTTGACGGGGTTGCGCGCGGGCCGGTCCTCCCCGATCCGCGCGGCAGAGACGTTGAGATCGCCCTCGATCACCGGGCTGTGAGGACGGCCCAGGCGGGCGGTGACCCAGTCGGTGAGCACTCCCAGGCGCCGGCCCACCCCGCCGCCGAGGTAGTAGAGATGGACGCCGAGGTAGGTCATGAACGCGGGCCGGCCGGCCAGCTCGAGACCCCTGACCTCGCAGACGGCCTTGCCGCGGCCGACGACGGCGAGGGCCCCCTTGTCGAAGTAGCGGAACGGCGTCGACGCTCCCGGCTGGCCCCCGCGGATCGCCTTGGCCACGTGGCGCGCCTGCTGGATGGCGACGGTGGCGAGTCCGGGCAGCGGCTTGTCGCCCGGACCGGCGAGCGTGGTCATGTCGCCGATGGCCGAGATCTCGGGATACCCCGGCAGCGTCAGGTCGGGCCGGACCTCGATCCGCCCGGAGCGGTCGGTCGTCACCTCGGTGGCCGCGGCGAGCGTGTCGGTCAGCTCCGCGGCGCGCACTCCGGCGGCCCAGATCACGGTCCTTGCGGCGATCCGCTCGGCGCGGCCCGAGACCTCGACGGTTACGCCATTCCGGTCGATCGCGGTCGCGCGGGCGCCCTCTCGGACCGTCACGCCGAGCTCGGCCAGGTAGAGGGCCGCCTTGGCGGAGAGCTTCTGGCTGAACGCGGGAACCACGCGCTCGCCCGCGTCGAGCAGGATCACGCGCGCGTCGGCGGGGTCGATCCTCGTCCAGGTGCTCTTCTCCCGGCGACCCGCGATGAGACCGAGCGCTCCCGCGACCTCGACGCCCGTCGCGCCGCCGCCGACGACGACGAAGGTCATCCACTCCTGGCGCGACGCGTCGTCCTCGGCCCGGTCTGCCTCCTCGAAGGCGGCGTAGATGCGGTTCCGTAGCTCGACGGCCTCGGTGAGCGTCTTGAGGCCGCACGAGACGCCCTGCCACTCCTCGTGTCCGAAATAGGACGTGCGCGCGCCGCAGGCGACGACGAGGCTGTCGTAGTCCAGTCGCTCGCCCCTGTCCAGCACGACCTGCCGCTGCTCGGCGTCCACCTCGGTGACCGCGGCCATGACGACCTTGGTGTTGGAGCTGCGCTTCAGGGCCATCCGGATGGGCGCCGCGCAATCGCCCTCGGAGATGGCGCCTCCGGCGAGCTGGTAGAGGAGCGGCTGGAACAGGTGGTGGTTGGTCCGGTCGACCAGCGTCACGTCGACATGCGCGCGCCGGAGCTTGTGCGCCGCGGCCAGCCCTCCGAACCCGCCGCCGACGATGACCACCCGGCGCCGGGCGGCGCTCACGCCTGGATCTCCTCCAAGCGCTCGGCGAGGATGATCCGCGCGGCCGCCTCGATCAGCGCGAGGTGCGAGAAGGCCTGGGGGAAGTTGCCGAGGTGCCGGCCCGTGTCGGCGTCGAGCTCCTCCGCGTAGAGCCCGAGCGGCGAGGCCCCGCGCAGCAGGCGCTCCATCAGGTCGCGGGCGAGCTGCAGCTCGCCGATCGTGGCCAGCGCGGACACGAGCCAGAAGGAGCAGATCAAGAACGTCCCCTCCTTGCCGGCCAGGCCGTCGTCGGTCTCCCCGGTGACGTAGCGCAGGACGTAGCCGTGCTCCGTGAGATCGTCGGCGATCGCCATCACCGACTTCCGCATCCGCTCGTCGGTCCCGGGGAGGAAGCCGAAGATCGGGGCCAGCAGCGTCGAGGCGTCGAGAGCATCGGTGTCGTAGTGCTGTCTCAGCACCCCGTCCCTGAGGCCGTGCTCGAGGATGTCCTGCTTGATCTCCCCGGCGGTGGCACCCCAGGTCCCCTTCAGCTCGGAGTCGCCCCGCATCTCGGCCAGCTTGGAGGCGCGATCGAGGGCGACCCAGCACATCAGCTTCGAGGAGACGTAGTGCTGCGGCGCGCCGCGGGCCTCCCAGATGCCCTGGTCCGGCTGCCTCCAGACGCTCGTGGCGCACTCCGCCTGCGACTGCACGATCGGCCACAGCCGCCGCGGGAGGCGCTGGCTGTGGGAGGTGTGCAGCAGGATCGAGTCCAGCACGGCGCCGTAGACGTCGTTCTGGCGCTGGTCGAAGGCGCCGTTGCCGACCCGGACGGGCCGCGCGCCCGCGTAACCGGATAGATCGTCGCGGGTCGACTCGGTCAGGTCGCGCCGGCCGTCGATGCCGTACATGATCTGGAGCGCGCCGTCCTGGTTCGGCTCGAGGTCGGCGACGAACTGCATGAACTCGTCCGCCTCCCAGTCGAGCTGGAGCCAATGCAGGGCGGTGAGCGTGAACGTCGAGTCGCGCATCCAGGTGTAGCGGTAGTCCCAGTTGCGCTCACCGCCGGGCGTCTCCGGCAGCGAGGTCGTGAGCGCGGCGACCGTCGCCCCGGTCGGCATGTAGGTCAGGCCCTTGATCGCCAGCGCCGAGCGCTGGATCGGGTGGCGCCAGGGGTGGTCGATGTTCCGCGATCGGCCGAGCCACGAGCGCCAGTAGTGGGTGGTGTTCCCAAGCCGCGCCCAGGCGTCGTCGACATCCTCCACGGAGGCGAGGTCCTCGGCCCAGGACAGCGAGCAATAGAGCCGCTCCCCCTCGTGCAGCACGTGGCGCGCGCGGACGCGGTTGCCCTCGATACCGAGCGCCATGTCGGTCTTGAGCCGCATCGTCTGCCCGGCGCCGCTGGCGTCGGCCGAGTGGCGTCCGCCGTCGGCGAGCTGCCAATCGGCCGGCGTTCGTCCGTAGTCGAAGGCGGGCTCACAGATGAGCTCGACCTCCACCTCGCCCTCGAGGCAGGCCACCGTTCGCACCAGCACGTGGTCGGCGTCGTCGTCCGCCGGCGGGCGGGTGTGCGGCGTGATCTCGTCCTCGCCGCCGCTCGGGCCCATCGTCAGCGCGTCGCGCACGACCGCCCAGCCGCTGTGGGTGTTCCAGGTCGTGACGAGCACGTTGGTGCCGGGCTCGTAGATCCGCGCCACCGGGACGTTGATTCCGAACGGCCCCAGGCGGAAGGTCCCCGCCTCCCGGTCGAGCAGCGTCCCGAAGACGCTCGGCGCGTCGAAGCGCGGGACGCATAGCCAGTCGATCGAGCCGTCCGGGGCCACGAGCGCGCCGGTGTGGCAGTTCGACAGGAACGCGTAGTCGGCGATCGGCGGGAACGGCGAGGGCGCCGCCGCGCTCTGCTCGGCCGGCGAGGCCTCGACAGTGCTCACGACCCCACCCAGGGTCCGTGCCAGGCGCCGTGTCCGGCGAGCAGGTGGTCCGCGGCCCTAGGCCCCCACGATCCCTTGGCGTAGTCGTGTACCGGCGGCGGCGAGTCGAGCAGCGGCTGCATGATCCGCCAGGCCTCCTCGACGCTGTCCTGTCTCGCGAAACGGGTGCTCTCGCCCCGCATGGCGGCGAGCAGCAGCACCTCGTACGGCGCCGGCACGTCGTGGCCCTCCATTCCGAAGTCCCGGTCGAGCTGGATCTGCTCGGGCGCGCGGGACTCCCCGCATTGGGCGTCGATCAGCAGCCTGATGCCGGTCGAGGGGTCGAGCCGGATGACCAGCTGGTTCGCCTCCGGTCGCCGCGCCCAGCCGGCAAAGCCGAGCCGCGGGGGGTGCTCGAAGACGAGCCGCAGCTCCGTCTGCCGGATCGGCAGGCACTTGCCCGTGCGGATGAAGAAGGGCACGCCCGACCAGCGCCAGTTGTCGACCTCGAGGCGCAGCGCGGCAAAGGTCTCCGTCGTCGAGCCGTGCGCGACCCCGTCGATCGACCGGTAGCCGTCGTACTGGCCGCGCACGTAGTGGTCCGGCTTGCCGCCGGGCATCGCGCGGAAGACCGCCGCGATCGAGTCCTTGAGGGTTGCGGGGTCGCCGCCGGAAGGGGGTTCCATCGCAGCGGCGGCCACGACCTGCATCAGGTGGTTGACGACCACGTCGCGGAGGGCGCCGACCGGGTCGTAGAAGTGGCCGCGGTCCTCCACCCCGAAGTCCTCCGCCATCGTGATCTGCACGGAGGAGACGTAGT
>JBJMLJ010000257.1:0-2385 GCA_045805365.1 Thermoleophilaceae bacterium | reverse complement strand
CGGAGAGGACGGCGCGGAGGGGGTCCGGGAGCTGGTCTCCGCGTTCTCGCGGGCGCTCGCGGACGGCTGCTAGGGTCCGCTTCGATGGCGGAAACGAAGACTCGTACGCGGCGTCCGCCCAAGCGCAAGCTGGTGGAGGGGCACGCGCGCAGCTACTTCGAGGCGCTCGCCGGACGCAACCCCGGCGCCATGGCCACGCACTGGAGCAGGGACGGCGTCGCCGACATCGTCCCGCTCGCGGTGCTCCGCGGCCCGGACGAGCTGAAGGGATTCTTCCGCGAGCTCTTCGCGGCCTTCCCCGGGCTCGAGACCACGGTCACCCGCGTGGTCGCCGACGACAAGCACGCCGTCGTGGAATGGAGGATGAGCGGCACCTTCAGCGGCACCCCGTTCCAGGGCATCGAGCCGACCGGCCGGGAGGTGGACCTGCGCGGAATCGACATCCTCGAGATCCAGGAGCAGCAGATCCTCACGAACACCGCCTACTACGACGGCGCCGAGTTCGCGCGCCAGGTCGGCATGCTTCCCCCTCGCGATTCCGGCCCGGAGCGCGCGATCCGCAACACGTTCAACGCGGTGACCAAGGTCCGCAAGGCGCTCCAGAGCCAGCAGTGAGCGTGCTCGTCGCCTTCACCGTCGGCGTCGTCTTCTGGGTCGCCGCCTGGGCCTTCGGGATCAAGGCGTTCGACGCCTTCCTCGTCACGGTCGCGCTGACGCTGACCGCGGCGACCGCCCGGATAGTCGCGCCGTTCGTGAACCAGTTCCTGGGACGGGAGCAGGCGTCCCAGACGGAGCTCGGGGCTCCGGAGCGGTCCTAGCCGAAGAACGTCTCGGCGACCTCGTACTCCTCGGCGGGCACCGTCCGCAGCTCCGCCACCGCCTCGCCAAGGGGGACGAGCTCGATCCGCTGGCCGCGCAGCGCCGGCATGACGCCCCAGCGGCGGTCGTTGGCGGCGTCGATCGCGGCGATGCCGAGCCGGGTGGCGAGCACGCGGTCGAACGCCGTGGGCGTGCCGCCCCGCTGGACGTGGCCGAGCACGGTCGCCCTGGCCTCGTAGCCCGTCCGCTCCTCGATCTCCTGCTCGAGCCGGTGGCCGATCCCGCCGAGCCGGACGTGCCCGAACTGGTCCCGCTCGCCCGCGACCAGCTCCATCGTCCCCTCCTTGGGCATGGCTCCCTCGGCGACGACGACGATCGAGAAGGAGCGGCCGCGCGAGTGGCGGCGGCGGATGAGCCGGCAGACGTCGTCGATGTCGAAGGGCCGTTCCGGTATGAGGATCACGTCGGCGCCCCCGGCCAGGCCCGAGTGCAGCGCGATCCAGCCCGCGTGCCTGCCCATCACCTCCACGACCATCACGCGGTTGTGGCTCTCGGCCGTCGTGTGCAGCCGGTCGATCGCGTCGGTGGCGATCTGCACGGCGGTGTCGAAGCCGAAGGTCATGTCCGTGCCGCCCAGGTCGTTGTCGATGGTCTTGGGCACGCCGAGCACCGGCAGGTCGTGCTCCGCGTGCAGGCGGGCGGCGGCGCCGAGGGTGTCCTCGCCGCCGATCGCGATCACCCCGTCGAGATGGTGCGAGTCGAGGTTCTCGCGGATCTTCCGGGGCCCGTCGTCGTCGCTGAACGGGTTCGTCCGCGAGGTGCCGAGGATGGTCCCGCCGCGGGGGAGGATCCCGCGGGTCGACTCGATCGTCAGCTCCTCGTGGACGTTCTCGAGCGGGCCACGCCAGCCGTCCCGGAAGCCGAGGATCGCGTGCCCGTAGAGGTCGATGCCCTTGCGGACGACGGCGCGGATGACGGCGTTCAGGCCCGGGCAGTCACCGCCTCCGTTCAGAACGCCCACGCGCACGGGTCGTCACCATAACGGCGCGTGACCAGGCACCTCGAAAAGTGGGCGCTGGCCTTTTCGCTCGTGGCGCTCGCCGGCTGCGGAGCGCGGTCCGAGTCGGCGACGATCCACGGCCATACGCTCACGATCTACTCGAGCCTGCCCATGCAGGGCGTCTCGGCGCCGGCCGCTCGCGCGGTGTGGGCGGGCGAGAGCTACGCGCTGTCCGAGGCGGGCGCGCGTGCGGCCCACCGGCGCGTCCGGATCGTGCGGCTCGACTCGACGCTGCCCGCCGGGCGGATCTGGGACCCGGGACTTGTCAGCGCCAACGCCAACCGGGCGGCCAAGG
Organism: Thermoleophilaceae bacterium; assembly: GCA_045805365.1. Lineage (GTDB taxonomy): Bacteria > Actinomycetota > Thermoleophilia > Solirubrobacterales > Thermoleophilaceae > DASXBA01. Next base: position 211 of record JBJMLJ010000257.1, on the reverse strand, counting down.
ACCCGAGCGCCGTCGCCTACCTCGGCGAGCTCGACTACGGCGGCTCAGCCGTGTCCGTTCCCATCACCAACGACAAGGAGATCCTCCAGGTCTCACCCGGCGACACCCTGGCGAGCCTCACCGCGATCCCGCCCGGCCGCCCCCAGGCCGGGCCGGCGCGCTACTACCCGACCGAAGATAGATGGTTAGTTCGTCTTTAGGGAATTTTTGT
>JBJMLJ010000256.1:0-13309 GCA_045805365.1 Thermoleophilaceae bacterium | reverse complement strand
CTTGCGATGCTCGAGGAGGACCGCGACATCGGGGTCTCGCTGTCCTGCGGCGCTGCCAGCTTGGGCCCCGGGACGACCAGCCCGGAGCAGCTGCTCCGCGCCGCCGATGCCGCCCAGTACGTGGCGAAGCGCCGCGGCGGCGGACAGTTCTGCACCGCCGAGACCGCGCAGGGCCCGTCCGCCCTTCCCCGCGATCGGCGCCGCTTCCGCGGCAGCGCCGCCGAGCGAATCCGCGCGGCCGCCGCGTCCACCACCCGGTTGCTCGACGGCGAGCTCGCCGGGCGGCCTGCGCTCGACCGTCTGGAGGCGATCACCACCGCGATGGCGGAGGCGATCAACGCCTCGGCTTGGGCCATCTCCTTCGCCGAGCGCGGCGGCTCCGAGATCCGGTCGATGTGCACGGCCGACGACCGCAACTCGCGGCTGCTCGGGCTCAGGCTGGGCCTGGACGCGGAGGTCTACCCGCTCACGGCCTATCCGGCCACGGCTCGCCTCGTTGCCGCGGGCGGCGGCTCCTACTTCGTCGAGCGCAGCGACGGCAGCGCCGACGAGGCCGAGCGCGGACTGCTGGCCGCGCAGGGGCACGACGCGGTCCTCGGGGTGGCCGCGGCCGCCGCGGACGGCACCTACCTCGTCGAGCTCTACGCCGACGGCGCCAGCGCGCCGCTGCTCGAGACAGAGCTCGAGCTTCGCCTGCTGGCTCGCGCCGCGATCCCGCCAGGTTCGGCGGACGGCGCCGACGTGAACCGGCTCGAGAAGCGCAACCGCCAGCTCGACGTGACGGGAGCCCTGGGCGCGCGGCTCGCCGGCGCCACGCACCCGCGGGAGATCGTCCGTGTCGGCGTCCAGGAGCTCGGCGAGCTCGGCTACGCGGCCTGCGCGATCGTCCGCCGCCGGGCGGACGGCATGCTGGAGGTGGTGGCCGAGACCCAGACGGGCGACCCGGGCCGCTGGCGCGGCTGGACGGCGCCGGCCGACTCCGGGCTGATCGGCCGCGCCCTCCTGGAGGGCCGGACGGTCTACGTCCCGGACGTGACCACGGAGCCCGCCTACCGCGCGACCGACTCGACGCTCGACACCCGCTCCGAGGTCGACGTGCCGATCCGGAGCGCCGGCCGCCTCTGGGGAGCGATCACGGTCCAGGAGCGCACGGTCGACGCGTTCTCCGCCGAGGACATCCGCATGCTCGAGACCGTCGCCGACCAGCTCGGCTCGGCGCTCTACTCCGCCCTTCTCTACGAGCAGCTCGAGGGCGCCTACCTCGGGACCGCGGAGGCGCTGTCGGCGGCGCTCGAGGCGAGGGACGCCTACACCGCGAGCCATTCGGACTCGATCGTCCGCCGCGCGGAGGCGGTCGGCCGCCGGCTCGGGATGACCGGCGAGGAGCTGCGCGTCCTCCGTTATGGAGCCGCCTTCCATGACATCGGCAAGCTGGCCGTGCCGGAGTCGATCCTCTCGAAGCCGGGGCCGCTGACGGTCGACGAGCGTGAGGAGATCGAGCAGCACACGGTCGTGGGCGAGCGGATCCTCGCCCCGGTCACCTTCCTGGCCGAGGTGCTGCCGCTCGTCCGCCACGCCCACGAGCGCTGGGACGGCGAGGGCTATCCGGATCGGCTCGCCGGCGAGCAGATCCCACTCGGCGCCCGGATCATCTTCGCCTGCGACGCCTACGACGCCATGACCACCGACCGGCCCTACCGCCGGGGCATGGCACCCGAGCACGCCCGCGCGGAGCTCTCCCGCTGGGCGGGCCGCCAGTTCGATCCGCACGTGGTCCACGTGCTGCTGAGCGTCCTGGAGGAAAACCCGGGCTGAGCGCCTCCTAGACTCCGACGGGTGCGCAAGATCGTCATCCTCGGGTCGACGGGCTCAATCGGCACTCAGGCCCTGGACGTCGTCGAACGCAGCGGCGAGCTGGAGGTCGTCGGCCTCGGCGCCGCCTCGAGCTGGGACCAGCTGCTCGAGCAGGCGCGCAGCCTGGGGGTCGAGCGCGTCGCCCTGTCCGACCCGGACGCCGCCGCCCGCGCCTCGGAGCGCTGGACCGCGGGCGAGGTCCTGGCGGGGCCCGAGGGCCTCGTCTCGCTGGTGACCGACTCGACCTGCGACCTCGTGCTCAACGCGTTGACGGGCGCGGCGGGCCTGGGCCCGACCGTGGCGGCGCTCGGGGAGGGGATCGATCTCGCCCTTGCCAACAAGGAGAGCCTGGTGGTCGGTGGCGAGCTCGTGAGCGCCCTGGCCGAGGCGACCGGAGCGCAGATCGTCCCCGTCGACTCCGAGCACTCCGCCCTCTACCAGCTCATCGGCGCCGAGCGGCCGGGCGGCATCGACCGGCTCGTGCTCACCGCGTCGGGCGGCCCCTTCCGGGGGCGGCGGGACCTCGAGGACGTGACGCCGCAGCAGGCGCTCGCCCATCCCACCTGGGAGATGGGCGGACGGGTCACGATCGACTCGGCCACGCTCATGAACAAGGGCCTCGAGCTGATCGAGGCGCACCACCTGTTCGGGGTCGACTACGACGCCATCGACGTGGTCGTGCACCCCCAGTCGATCGTCCACGCCATGGTGCACCTGAACGACGGGGCCTCCCTGGCCCACCTGGGCTACCCGGACATGCGCGTGCCCATCTCCTACGCGCTGCACCACCCCGACCGCGCCGACGTGCCGGTGGCGACGCTGGACCTGGCGGACGTCGGCGAGCTCACCTTCGAGCGGCCGGACCTGGAGACCTTCGCCTGTCTGCGGCTCGCCTACGACGCGGCCAGAGCGGGCGGCACCGCCCCCTGCGTGCTCAACGCCGCCGACGAGGTGGCGGTCCACGCGTTCCTCGGCGGCCGGATCGGCTTCCTCGACATCGCTCGCGTGATCGAGCACGCGCTCGAAGAGCTGCCGGCGCGCCCGGTGCGGAGCTTCGAGGACCTGTACACGGCCGATGCCGAGGCGCGCGAGATCGCGCGCCAGCTCGTGGAGGGCGTGCGCGCGTGAGCTGGTTCCTTGCCTTCGCCGGCTTCGCGCTGCTCGTGATCCTGCACGAGGCTGGCCACTTCACCGCCGCCAAGGCGGTCGGCATGCGGGTCGAGCGCTTCTCGCTGTTCTTCCCGCCAACGCTGCTCCGCAAGAAGGTGGGGGAGACCGAGTACGCGATCGGGGCGATCCCCGCTGGCGGCTACGTGAAGATCAGCGGCATGAACCCGGACGAGAGCCTCCCCGACGAGGTTCGCACCCGGGCCTACTACTCGCAGCCGGTGTGGAAGCGGATCGTGGTCATCTCGGCGGGGCCGGCGGTGAACCTGGTCGTGGCCTTCCTGCTCCTCCTCCTCTACTTCGCCGTGATCGGACCCGAGACGACGAGCACGAAGGTCGGCGCGATCCAGAAGGGCTTCCCGGCCGCTCACGTGCTCAAGCCCGGAGAGAAGCTGGTCGCGGTCGACGGCAAGCGCGGCGACGAGGCCGGTTTGGCGAAGCAGATCGCCTCGCACCGCTGCGCCCAGAGCCCGCCGGTCGACAGCTGCAAGGCGCAGACGCCCGCCAAGCTGCTCGTCCGGGAGCGCGACGGGACCGTTCGCCGGCTCGAGCTCACGCCGATCTACGACGCGAGCGTCAAGCGCACCCGCCTCGGCTTCTCCTACGCGGCCGGCCCCCACAAGCCGATGCCGTTCGGGCAGGCCTTCGACACCACCACCAACCGCTACTGGTACATCACGAAGCAGACCGTCGCGCTCCCCGCGCGCCTGTTCAACGCCCAGAAGCGGAAGCAGATCACCGGGGTCGTGGGGTCCTACGAGTACACCCGCCAGACGATCCTGACGAACATCGGCGACGTCATCGGGATCATGGCGATCATCTCGCTGTCGCTCGCGATCGTGAACCTGTTCCCGTTCCTCCCGCTCGACGGCGGCCACATCTTCTGGGCGATCGTCGAGAAGATCCGCCGCCAACCGGTGCCCTTCAGCGTCATGGAGCGGGCCGGCGTCGTCGGCTTCATGCTTGTCATCGGCCTCTTCATTCTCGGCCTGACGAACGACATCGACCGGCTCTCCGGGCAGGGATTCCAAGTCAGATAGTCGGGTACTCTGCCCGGCAGAGGCGAGGAGGACGCATGGAGATCACGACCGCTCAGCGCTCGACCGAGAAGCCCGTCGGGCTCGACGCCAAGACGATGTGCGAGGCATTCCAGACGACGGCCGAGGCCCACCCGGACCGCCAGGCGCTGCGCCTGAAGGACGACGAGGTCAGCTTCAGCTGGGGCGAGTACGCCGAGAAGGTGCGCGACATCGCCGCCGGCCTGGCCGCCCTGGGGGTCGAGAAGGGCGACACGGTCGCCCTCATGCTCACCAACAGGCCCGAGTTCCACCTGGCCGACGCCGCCGGGATGCACCTCGGCGCGACCTGCTTCTCGATCTACAACACCTACTCGCCCGAGCAGATCGAGTACCTGGTCGGCGACGCCGACAACCGCGTCGTCATCACCGAGCAGGAGTTCGTGGAGCGCCTGACGGCGGTCACGGACGGGGACAACGCACTCGAGCACGTCGTGGTGGTCGACGGCGAGGCGCCGGACGGGGCGATGACGCTGGACGACCTGGCGGAGCGCGGCGAGGACGGCTTCGACTTCGACGCCACCTGGCAGGCCGTGGAGCCAGACGACATCTGCACGCTGATCTACACGTCCGGCACCACGGGGCCGCCGAAGGGCGTGCAGATCACGCACGGCAACATGACCGAGACCGTCCGCGCGTACGACGAGATCATCGCCTTCCCGGACGCCGGCAAGGTCATCTCCTACCTGCCCATGGCGCACGTGGCCGAGCGCAACGTAAGCCACTACCTGCCGATGATGCTCGGCTTCACGGTCACCTGCTGCCCGAACGCGCGCGAGGTGACCAAGTACATGCCGGACGTCAAGCCGACCTGGTTCTTCGCGGTGCCGCGGATCTACGAGAAGCTCAAGGCAGGCCTCGAGGGGATGCTCGAGGGCCTCGACGACGAGGAGCAGAAGTCGGCGATCCAGAACGCGCTCGACGTCTCGCTGAAGCGCGTTCGGGCGATCCAGGCGGGCGAGGACGTCCCGGACGACCTCGACCAGGAGTGGCAGAAGGCCGACGAGCAGGTGCTGTCCAACGTTCGCGGCATGCTCGGCCTGGACGAGATCGAGGCCTGCAACGTCGGCGCGGCGCCCACGCCGCCCGAGGTGATCGAGTTCTTCCACGCCCTCGGCGTGCCGCTCGCCGAGCTCTGGGGAATGTCGGAGACGACCGGCGCGGGCACCTGCAACCCGCCCGAGAAGATCAAGATCGGGACGGTCGGGCCGCCGGTCCCGGGGGTCGAGGTCAAGCTCGCCGACGACGGCGAGGTGCTGGTCAAGGGGCCGTGCGTCATGGCCGGCTACCGCAACCAGCCCGACAAGACGAAGGAGACCTTCACCGACGACGGCTTCCTCATGACCGGGGACATCGGCGAGTTCGACGACGACAACTACCTGAAGATCGTCGACCGCAAGAAGGAGCTCATCATCAACGCCGCCGGCAAGAACATGTCGCCGGCCAACATCGAGTCCAAGCTCAAGACGGCCGGCCCGCTGATCGGCCAGGCGGTGACGATCGGCGACCAGCGCTCCTACAACACCGCGCTGCTGACCCTGGACCCGGACGGCCTCCCGGCCCTGAAGAAGGAGCTCGGGCTGGAGGACGCCTCGCTCGAGGAGATCGTCGAGAGCGAAAACGTGCTCGAGAAGGTCCAGCAGGAGGTCGACACGGCCAACGCCGACCTGGCGCGCGTCGAGCAGATCAAGAAGTTCAAGCTCGTGCCCAGCGACTGGGAGCCCGGCGGCGACGAGCTGACCCCGACGATGAAGCTCAAGCGCAAGCCGATCGCGGAGAAGTACTCGGAGGAGATCGAGGCGCTCTACGCCAAGTAAGGAGCTAGGGCCTAGTTCCTAGCTCCCAGAGCCTAGATACCCTTAAACGCCGTGGCTTCGCAGCGGCAAATCACTGTAGGCGGCGTCCCGATCGGCGGCGGCGCGCCCGTCGCCGTGCAGTCGATGACCAAGACCGAGACCGCGGACTTCGACGCGACCATGCGTCAGATCCACGAGATCGCCGAGGCAGGCGGCGACCTCGTGCGCTGCGCGGTCCCGCGTGACGACGACGTCCGCGCCCTCGCCAGGATCGTCGAGGAGTCGCCGATCCCGGTCATCGCCGACATCCACTTCAACCACACCCTCGCGCTGAAGGCGATCGACGCCGGCGCTCATTGCATCCGCATCAACCCGGGCAACATCGGCGGCCACGAGAAGACGGGTGAGGTCGTCGACAAGGCCAAGGCTGCCGGCGTGCCGATGCGCGTGGGGGTGAACTCGGGTTCCCTGCCCAAGCACCTGCACGAGCTCGAGAGCGAGAGCCCCGTGGAGGCGCTCGTCCAGGCCGCCGTCGAGTACGTGGAGCTGATGGAGCGGCTCGACTTCGACGACTTCAAGGTCTCGATCAAGTCGACCAGCGTGCCGAACACGATCGCCTCGAACCGCCTCCTGTCGGAGAGGATCCCCTACCCGCTGCACATCGGGATCACGGAGTCGGGCACCAAGTGGTCCGGCTCGCTCAAGTCCGCGGTCGGCCTCGGCACCCTGCTCGCCGACGGCATCGGCGACACCATCCGGATCTCGCTCTCCACGTTCCATGCGGAGGAGGAGGTCAAGGTCGCGTGGGAGGTGCTGAAGGCGCTCAAGCTGCGCGAGCGCGGCCCCGTGCTGATCGCCTGTCCGACCTGCGGCCGGCTCCAGTTCGACATGGACACGGTGGTGGGGGAGATCGAGCAGCGCCTCGAGGCCTACGAGGATCCGATCGAGGTGGCCGTGCTCGGCTGCGCGGTCAACGGCATCGGGGAGGCCTCGCACGCCGACTTCGGCATCACCGGCGCCAAGAACGAGGGCCTGATCTTCGCCCACGGCAAGCCGCTTCGGAAGGTGGCGCAGGAGCGGCTGGTCGACGAGCTGTTCGACGAGATCGACAAGTCGCTGAAGATCGGCCGCGTAGAGGTGGACACGGCCAAGGCCGCCGAGGGCGCCGAGTGGCTGCAGAAGATCGAGGAGGAGAACGCCGGCGAGCTGACGCCCGAGCGGATCGCGGCGATGGAGGCCGCCGCGGCCTCCGAGGATGCGCTCGCCGAGGGCCAGCCGCTCCCGATGGCCACGCCGAAGGCCGACCGCCGCCGGGTCGAGGGACGCCGCTTTACGCGGGCGTGAGAGCCCCCCGTCGCGCCGCGTGGGCGCGGCAGAACTCCTCCACCACGGCGGGATCGAACTGCGCGCCTGCACCGCGGCGCAACTCGGCGAGGGCCTCGTGCTCGCCGAGCGCCCGCCTGTAGGGACGGTCGGCGGTCATCGCGTCGAAGGCGTCGCAGACCGCGACGATCCGGGCGCCGAGCGGAATCTCCTCTGCGGTCAGGCCGTCGGGATAGCCCTTGCCGTCCCAGCGCTCGTGGGTGGACCGGACCAGATGAGCCACCGGCGTCAGCGCCGGGGCCGCCATCAGGATCCGCTCGCCGATGATCGTGTGCCGGCGCATGAAGGCCCACTCGGCGTCGTCCAGGGGGCCGGGCTTGTCGAGGATCGTCTCGGGGATGGCGATCTTGCCGATGTCGTGGAGCTCCGCCGCGCGGGCCAGCTCGTCGAGGCGCTCCGGTTCCATGCCGAGCGATCGTCCGACCTCGAGCGTCAACGCCGTGACCTCCGTGAGGTGCTCGTAGAGGTCGGGCTGGCGCTCCTTGAGCGTTCGCAGCAGCACGTCGCGCGATTGACGGCCGGGGGAGGAGCGGCGGCCGCCCTTCTCGGCGTACATGCGCCGGTCGGCCAGCTGTAGCGCCTCGCTCGCCTGACGGGTCTCCGCCGGGACGTTCACGCTCCCGTGCGACACCTGTACCGAGAAGCCTTCGCCCTCCTCGGACAGCGCGCTGGTGGTGGCAGCCACGATGGGGGCGAGCCCCGCGCGGTCGGGGCGGACCACGGCGCAGAACTCGTCCCCGCCGAGGCGGTAGGCGGTCCCGTAGGGGCGGGTCGTCTCGTCCAGCCGACGGCCGAGCCGCGCGAGGAGGGAGTCGCCCGCGGGGTGGCCGAAGGTGTCGTTGTAGAGCTTGAAGCCGTCGAGGTCGAACAGGATCACGGCGCGCGGGTTGGTGGGGCTGAGAGTGGCGAAGTCGCGCTCGAGGTCCGCCATGAGCGCCCGCCGGTTGTGCAGGCCGGTCAGCGCGTCCGTAAGCGCCTCGTGGCGGCTCGTCGCCAGCATCCGCTGGTTCTCGAGGAAGGCGAGGGCCATCCGCACGCAGGCGAGCAGGAGTGTCGCGGACATCAGTGCGAAGGCCAGGAGGTTGATGCGATGGAAGTGGTCGTAGCCCTCGAGCCCGAGCGCCACCAGCACCGAGGCGACCGGAACGGCCACGGCGCGGCCGCCCCCGAGCGAGGCGTCCTCGCGGATCCGGGCCGGTTGCCACGCCGCGAAGCCGATGAGAATCAGTGACGCGGGCCAGAGGGCGTCGAGGAGGGTCCCCTCCTGGTAGCTGCCGTTGGCGGTCTGGACCAGGTAGATCACGTCGGCGATGCCGCCCAGCGCCAGTCCGGCGCCGATGAGGAGCCAGGCCCGGCCGGGCCGCCAGCCCGAGAGCCCGAAGACGGCGACGACGATCACGAGCAGCGTGATGTCCCCGATCGGGTAGGCCAGGTTCGTCGCGACCGCCGCAGTGTTGCCCGAGGTGCTGTCGAGGATCGGCTGGAAGACCAGCGCCGCCGTCGCGGCGGCGACGGCGAGCCCCGCGATGACGCCGTCGAGCCAGAGGCTGGTGCGGAACGACTTCACGCGCCTCCTGACGAGCATCACCATCGTCACGTAGCTGGCGGGATAGAAGACGAGGTAGAGCCCGTCCGCCGGCGAGGGGTAGGGCGGTGAGGATCCGTCCGACAGGAACAACGTCCAGTAGATGTCGCCGGCGGAGTAGCAGAGCAGGCCGATACCCATGACGAGCCAGGGCAGCCGCTCCTCGCGAACGAGCACGGCCCGCGCCAGGCATGCGGCGGCCGCGAGCAGTTCCAGCCCGTTGTAGACGAAGTCGTTGAAGACCCCGTCGGTGCGCGAGCCGCCGAGACCAACCCCAAGGTGGGCCGTGAATACGACAAGGCCCACCACCGCCACGATTGGCCCGACCCGCAGCACTCGCCACAGTCGAGGCGATATCCCCATTAGTGGTGATATCGGTCACTCGGACGGGCGACCTTAGGGGGACGCCGGCCGGGCTAGACTCGGGCGCCGCTATGACCCGCCTGTCCAGCTACCTGCTGCCGACCGTGAAGGAGGCGCCGGCTGACGCGGAAGCCGTGTCGCACCGGCTGATGGTCCGAGCGGGCCTGATCCGCCAGCTCGGAGCCGGATTGTGGACCTGGCTGCCCGCCGGCTGGCGGGCGCACAGGCGCGCCGAGCAGATCATCCGCGAGGAGATCGACGCGATCGGCGGCCAGGAGATGCTGATGCCCGTGCTCCAGCCTGCCGAGCTCTGGCGCCGCAGCGGGCGCTACGCGATCGACGAGCTGTTCAAGCTGAAGGACCGGCGGGAGGCCGACCTCGTACTCGCGATGACCCACGAGGAGGCGATCACCACACACGTCAGCCACGCGATCCGCTCCTACCGCGACCTGCCGAAGATCCTCTATCACCTACAGGTGAAGGAGCGGGATGAGCCCCGGCCGCGCGCCGGCGTCCTGCGGACGCGCGAGTTCATCATGAAGGACTCCTACAGCTTCGACCGCGACGTGGAGGGGCTGGAGCGCTCGTACGCCCTCCACATCAAGGCCTACGACCGGATCTTCGACCGCGCGGGGCTCGAGTGGTACCGGGTGGAGTCGGACGTGGGCATGATGGGCGGCCTCGGGGCGCACGAGTACATGGCGCCCTGCCCGGCGGGCGAGAACGAGGTCGCGCTCTCCGACGCCGGCTACGCGGCCAACGTGGAGATCGCCTCGGCGGCGGCGCAGCCGGTCGACGGCCTGCCGGAGCCGCTCGCCTCGCCCGAGCCGGTGGAGACGCCCGGAGCCACGACTATCGAGCAGGTATCGAGCCTGCTCGGCGTGCCGGCGGGGGCCCTGATCAAGGCGATCCCGGTGGATGCCGAGGGGCGGGGCCCGGTGCTGGCGATCGTCCGCGGCGACCACCGTCTCAACGAGATCAAGCTTCAGAACGCGCTCGGCGCGCCCGTGCGCCCGGCCGAGGAGGCGGAGGTCCGCGAGGTCTTCGGCGCCGTGCCTGGCTTCATCGGGCCCGTCGGGGCGCGGGTGGAGGTCGTGGCGGACGAGGCCCTGCGCGGGGTCGCCGGCCTGGTCGCCGGCGCCAACGAGCCCGACCTGCACATGCGCGGGGTCGAGCCCGGCCGCGACTTCGAGCCGACCTGGGCGGACATCCGCTCCGTCGAGGCCGGCGATACCTGCCCGGACGGCGGCACGATCAGGATCGAGCCGGCCATCGAGATCGGCAACATCTTCAAGCTGGGAAGCCGGTACTCGGAGCCTCTCGGCGCCAAGTACCTCGACGAGAACGGCAGCGAGCAGCTGGTCGTGATGGGCTCGTACGGCATCGGCCCGGCGAGGATCGTCGCGGCGGCGGTGGAGCAGTTCGCCGACGAGCAGGGGATCTCCTGGCCGCGCTCGCTCGCGCCGTTCGACGCCGAGCTCGTTGGCCTTGGGAAGGAGGGGGAGGAGGCCCGGGACGTCGCGGAGCGCCTATACGACGAGCTCCGTGAGCTGGGTCTGGAGGTCCTCTACGACGACCGGGCCGCCAGCCCGGGCGAGAAGTTCGCGGACGCCGAGCTGGTGGGCTGCCCGCTGCGGCTCACCGTCGGCCGCAAGAGCATCGAGGCCGGCGAGCTCGACGCGCAGGTGCGTCGCGGCCGCGAGGAGCGCCGGGTCCCGCTCGACGGAGCGGCGGAGGCGGCCCTCGAGCTCTGGCGGAGCCTCCCCTGAGCCGCCCGCGGCTGACCAGGCGACGGCTGCTCGGCCTCGACCGCTCCGGCCCGCCGCCGCCCGAGACGCTGCGCCAGCAGCCGCTCCACCCGTGGACGCTGCCCAACGCGATCGGCTTCACCCGGCTGGCCCTGGTACCGGTATCGCTGGTACTCGCCCTGTCGTCGGACGACGGGCGCGACACGGTCGCGACGAGCCTGTTCGCGCTCGTGGCGGTCAGCGACTACCTGGACGGGCTCGCGGCCCGGCTCACCGGCCAGTACAGCCGGCTGGGGACCCTTCTCGACCCGCTCACCGACCGGCTGCTCGTCATCGCCGGCGTGATCGTCGCCTGGAACTTCGACCTGCTGCCGCGCTGGGCCCTCGCCGTCCTGGCCGGGCGCGAGGCGCTGATGGTCGTGCTGACCCAGATCGGGCTCAGGAAGGGCATCGACCTCAAGGTCAACATGCTCGGGCGCTGGGCGGTCTGGCCCACCATGTCGGCGCTGGGACTTGCGATGATCACCGAGACGTGGCTGTCCGAGGCGCTCCTCTACCTCGGTCTGGCCATGACCCTTGCGGCTACAGTCCTCTACCTGCAAGATGGCTGGGGGCAACTGCGGGCCCCCGACCGACCCTCAAGCTCTACTTGACACCCACGCCTATACTGGCGTGATTCCCGAAAGGAACCCAGCAGAAATGGATACCTTCCCCGACCTCGGCGCTCTCTCGGACGAGGAGCTCAAGGATCTGATCCAGCAGCTCACCGAGGACGAGCAGGAGGTCTCCTACAAGCGCCGCATCCTCCACGGCAAGATCGACATCCTGAGGGCGGAGCTGGTCAACCGCCTGCGGAAGAAGCACGAGGAGGGCGAGTCCGTCCTCTCCGGCGCGGACGTCCAGCAGCTCACCGACATCCTGGCCGGCAAGGGAATCCCCGACGCGGACGTCGAGTAACCCGCCGTGCACTGCCCCGAGTGCGGCTTCGTAAACGCGGAGGGCGCGAACTACTGCCAGAAGTGCGGCGCCTTCCTGGCTGAGGCCGCCAGCGAGAAGGAGGGCGACACCACCGAGGTCTACCAGGTGGACGAGGCCGGCGACCTCAAGCCGGTCGACCTCGAGCAGGTGACCGGGGAGGGGGCAACGCTGGTCATCCGCTCCGGCGGCGGCCGCTCCGGCGAGGTCTTCAACGTGAGCGGCGAGCGACTGACGATCGGCCGCAGCCCGGACGCCGAGATCTTCCTGGACGACGTCACCGTCTCCCGGAACCACGCGCTGCTCGTCCGCCGCCGCGACGGCCTCTACATCGACGACCTCGGCTCGCTCAACGGCACCTACGTGAACAGGCGCCGGATCGAGTCGCACAAGCTCGCGAACGGCGACGAGCTCCAGGTCGGCAAGTACAAGCTCACGTACCTGGACAAGTGAGCACCGAGGTCGAGGAGAGCGCTCCGCGGCAGAAGGCCCTCACGATCGGGGCTGTCGTCAAGCAGCTCAAGCGCGAGTTCCCGGACATCTCGATCTCGAAGATCCGCTACCTGGAGGACCAGAAGCTGCTCGCGCCGCGGCGGACGCCCGGCGGCTACCGGCTCTATTCCCCCGGCGACGTCCAGCGGCTGAAGACGATCCTCCGGCTCCAGCGCGACGAGTTCCTGCCGCTGCGGGTGATCCGCCAGGAGCTGGCGGCCGGCCGCGCGGACCCGGAGGTGGCCGAGAAGCCGCCGCCCGACCCGCGCGGGATGCGTCGCTCGAGCGTCGCCGTCCGCGGTCCGGGGTCGCTCTACCGCCTCGAGGACGTGCTCGACGACACCGGCGCGGACCGAGCTCTCGTCAAGGAGCTCGAGGAGTACGGCGTGGTCAAGGGCGAGCGCCGCGACGGCGAGGTCTTCTACGACGACACGGAGCGCGAGATCGTGAGGGCCGTCACCGAGCTGAAGCGCTTCGGCGTGGGCGGCCGCAACCTCCGCGTCTTCCGCACCTCCGCCGACCGGGAGGCGGCCCTGCTCGAGCAGATCCTGGCCCCGGCGCTTCGCTCGCGGAACCCGGAGCGGCGGAAGGAGGCGGTCGAGGCCCTCGAGAACCTCGCGGCGATCGCCTCCCACCTGAAGCACCTGCTGCTGATCCGCGACCTGCGCAAGCTGGCGAGATAGCCGCGGACCTGCAGGCGCACATCCAGGACATCCCCGACTTCCCCAAGCCGGGGATCGTCTTCAAGGACATCACGCCGCTCTTCCTCGACGCCGAGGCGCTGGCGCACACGGTCGGAGCGATCGCCGACTACACGCGCGAGCGGGAGGCCGACTACGTCATGTCGGCCGAGGCGCGCGGCTTCGTGCT
>JBJMLJ010000255.1:0-3004 GCA_045805365.1 Thermoleophilaceae bacterium | reverse complement strand
GGGCGGGGACCTTGCGGCCGTCGCGGGTCACGACCTCCAACGAGTCCCGGTCCCAAACGGCGGTGGCCGAGGTAAGGACACGCCCGAGGCTCGTGTCGTAGACCACGCCGCTCGACTGATAGGTCTTGCCATTGGAGTGGTTCAGGACCGTCACGGTTGCGGAGCGCGCCCTGGTCAGAGGGTTTCGCTTTGATCCTCCGCCGGAAGTGTCGTTGCCCAGCGGTCCGCAGGCGTTCAGGGCCATCGCGGCGAATCCGATAGCGACCGCGGCGGACTGCCTACCACGAGTGGCTCGCCCGACGGTGGGAGAGGCTTGACGGGGGCGGGCGGGCAGTCGCAAATTCGCGCGAGTGAGGCTATAGGTTGTGATCGTGCCCTCGCAAGTCGGACTCGAGACGGGCGCCGTCTTTGCCGGCCACCGCATCGAGTCCAAGATCGGGCAGGGCGGGATGGGCGTCGTCTACCGCGCACGCCACCTCGTGCTCAACCGAGACGTGGCCCTCAAGGTGATAGCGCCGCATCTCGCCGAGGACGCGGGCTTCGTGGGGCGTTTCAAGAAGGAGTCGATCGTGGCCGCCGGGATCGACCACCCCAATGTGATCCCGATCTATCACGCCGGCGAGCAGGACGGCGTCTACTTCATCACCATGCGGCTGATCGAGGGGACGGATCTGCGCGCCTTCCTCACGAGCCGCGGAGCCCTCGCTCCCGACTTGGCGCTCAAGGTCCTCGTTCCGGTAGCCGCAGCGCTCGACGCCGCCCACGAGCACGCGCTGGTGCACCGTGACGTGAAGCCGGGGAACGTGCTGATCGGGGCGCCCCCCGACGAGGCCCGGCACGTCTACCTCACGGATTTCGGCCTGACGAAGCGGACCATCTCCGGGGGTGGGCTGACCAAGACTGGACAGGTGGTCGGAACCTTCGACTACGTCGCTCCCGAGCAAATCGAGGGTGGCGAGGTCGACCGGCGCACCGACATCTACTCGCTCGCCTGCGTCCTCTACGAGATGCTCAGCGGCGAGGTGCCGTACCCGCTGGCCGAGGACGCGGCGAAGCTGTGGGCGCACATGCAGCGGGAGCCGCCCGTGCTTACGGCTCACCGGCCTGCCCTGCCCGCCCCGCTCGACGACGTGATCCGCCGGGGAATGGCGAAGAACCGTGACGACCGGTATCCCTCCGCGGGCGCCCTGGCCGGCGCTGCGGTGGAGGTCATCCGCGGGTCGGCGCCGGAGCCGGCGTCAGTCTCCGCCAGCACCAAGCCCGCCGTGGCATCGCCCCCGCCCGCACCACCCCCACGCGCGGCTCCCCCTCCGAGCCCCGCACCGCCCCCGCCCGGGGCGCCGCCGCCCCAACCTGTCGTCCGACGCACTCGTACGCGCCGCCCGGCAGCGCTCGTGGGAGGCGCCCTGGGGGCCCTGGCGATCGGGGTCGTCGGCCTCGTCCTCGCGATCGGCGGCGGGAGTTCCTCGGCGACGAAGTCGATCAAGGTCGGCGTGAGGCCGAGTGACATCGCGGTCGACCACGGCTCCGCGTGGGTGGCGAACAACGGGGACGGCACCGTCTCGCGCATCGACCTCGGGTCGCACAGGGTCGCGGACCCCCCGATCGCGGTCGGGGCCAGCCCCGAGCAGGTGGCCGTGGGGGGTGGACGCGTCTGGGTCGAACGGTCGGGATCGACGCCTGCCCGCGCCAGCGTCCTACGGATAGATCCGGCCACCGGCCGGCGAGATCGTGGTCCGTTCCAGCTCCACAGCGATGGCTTCGGGATAGCGGTAGGACATGGAGCGGTCTGGGTCGCCGACGGCCGAAGCTCGGTGCTGCGTGTCGACGCGGACTCGGGTCGCGTCAAGGCCATCCATGCGGGTCCAGCGCCGAGGGACGTGGCCATTGGCGGCGACGGGGCGATCTGGACCGTCAACTCCGACAACGGCACGGTCGTGCGCATCGACCCATCCTCGGATCGCGTCGTGGGCTCGCCGATCGAGCTCGAGCCGCGGGCCGACGCGCTGGCCGTCTCGGGAAGCGACGTCTGGGTGCTCAACCCCGACGCGAAGACGATTACCAGGATCAGTTCCGGACCGGACCACACGGTCGACCCGCCGCTTCGCATGGACGATGGGCCGTCGGACATAGCCGCCGGGCAAGGACACGCCTGGGTCACAGCGCAGGACGCACAGAAGCTTCTGCGCTTCCGCGCCGGATCGGGAACCGGAAGCCCGCGACACCTGGACGAGGCACCCGGGGCCGTCGCATTTGGGGGCGGCGCCGTCTGGGTGACGGCGGACACCGCCAACCGCGTGCTCCGGATCGATCCGAAGGCGTTCGACTGAGGCCCCAAAACCTTCACACAGTCGTGTCAAGGTTGCTAGCATCAAGCACCTGTG
Source organism: Thermoleophilaceae bacterium (assembly GCA_045805365.1). Lineage (GTDB taxonomy): Bacteria > Actinomycetota > Thermoleophilia > Solirubrobacterales > Thermoleophilaceae > DASXBA01. Next base: position 620 of record JBJMLJ010000255.1, on the reverse strand, counting down.
GCTGAGCGTGACTACACACGCGCGATCCGCGAGCGCGTCGTCGTCTTCGACGGCGGTATGGGCGCGACCCTGGAGCAGTTCGACCTCACGAGCGAGGACTACGGCGGCCTCCCGGGCAAGTGCCACGAGGCGCTCGTGCTCAACCGCCCCGACGTCATCAAGGGCGTCCACGAGTCGATGCTCGATGCGGGCGCCGAGGTGGTCGAGACCGACACCTTCCAGGCGAGCCGGCTGAAGCTCGAGGAGTGGGGCCTCGGCGAGCACACGCTCGAGATCAACACCAAGGCGGCCCAGATCGCCCGCGAGGCGGCGGGTGAGGATCGCTTCGTGGCCGGCTCGATCGGCCCCACCGGTCATCTGCCCGCGAGCGACGACCCCACGCTCGGGAAGATCAGCTTCCGCGAGCTCGTCGAGGTCTTCACCGAGCAGGCCAAGGGCCTCGTCGAGGGCGGGGCGGACCTCCTGATCATCGAGACCGCCCAGGACATACTGGAGGTCAAGGCCGCGATCTTCGGCGCCCGCGAGGCCTTCGAGATCACCGGCAAGACGCTGCCGATCCAGACGAGCGTCTCGCTCCTGCCACAGGGCGGAAAGATGCTCCTCGGCACCGACATCCAGGC
>JBJMLJ010000254.1:0-3874 GCA_045805365.1 Thermoleophilaceae bacterium | reverse complement strand
CGAGGACGCGCTCCTGTCGGCCTACAAGAAGACGCCCGGCGCGGCCAAGTACGCGCGCGTGGAGGTCGACCACCAGAGCGGCGACTTCCGCGTCTATGAGCTGGACGTCCCTGAGGACCTCGAGGAGACGCTGCTCGACGAGGTCGAAGAGGAGGCCGGCGAGCCGCAGGTGGACCCCGAGACCGGCGAGCTGCGCGAGCCCGAGGCGCCGGAGATCCCGCTCGAGCGGCTGATGGAGTTCCGCGATCAGATCTCCGAGCGCGACGTCACGCCCGAGGACTTCGGCCGTATCGCCGCCCAGACCGCCAAGCAGGTGATCCTGCAGCGGATCCGCGAGGCCGAGCGGGACATGACCTTCGACGAGTACCAGGACCGGATCGGCGAGCTGATCACCGGCATCGTCCAGCAGTCCGACTCCCGCTACACGCTCGTCCAGCTGCGCGAGCGCGTCGAGGCGCTCTTGCCCCGCTCCGAGCAGGTGCATGGCGAGCGCTACGAGCACGGCGCCCGCGTCAAGGCCGTGATCACGGACGTATCCGCCCAGGCAAAGGGGCCGAGCATCATCGTCTCGCGCCGCAATCCGGAGCTGATCCGGAAGCTGTTCGAGCTCGAGGTGCCGGAGATCGCCGACGGCCTGGTGGAGATCCAGAACGTCGCGCGCGAGCCCGGCTACCGATCCAAGATCGCCGTCATCTCGCACGCCTCCGGGGTCGACCCCGTGGGCGCCTGCGTCGGTCCGCGCGGCTCGCGCGTCCGGATGGTCGTCTCCGAGCTGCGCGGCGAGAAGATCGACATCATCCCCTTCAACGAGGAGCCGGCCCGCTTCGTGGCGAAAGCCCTTTCCCCGGCGCGCGTGCGCGAGGTGCTCGTCGACGACGACGCCAAGCAGGCCACGGTCATCGTCCCCGACGACCAGCTCTCGCTGGCGATCGGCAAGGACGGCCTCAACGCGCGGCTTGCCGCCCGGCTGACCGGCTGGCGCGTGGACATCCGCTCGGAGACCGAGTTCGCCGAGGAGGAGGCGGAGATGCCGTTCGAGGAGGAGGCGGAGCTGTCCGGCCGCTGCGCCGCGATCCTCGCCAACGGCAAGCGCTGCCCGAACGCGGCGCTCCCCGGCTCGCGCTATTGCGGCCTACCGGCCCACCAGGCCCTGGCGGACACGGATTCGGACTACTTGGTGCCTCCGGACGGGGACGGCGCCGATGCGGAGCCGGAGCCGGAGCCGGCCGCGGAGGCCGAGCCGGCCACGGCCGAGGTTCCAGAGCCCAGCGCCCAGAGCCCGGAGACCGAGGCGATCGGCGACGGGGCGGACCCGGAGCCCGCGCCGGAGCCTGTCCCTGAGACGACGGCCGAGAACCAGCTGGAGCCGAATCGCGGCGAGGGGTAGCCCGACCAGGCGCTGCGTCGGCTGCGGCCGCTCGCTCCCCAAGGAGGAGCTGCTCAGGCTCGTTCGCGAGCCCGGCGGGGCGGTCGAGGCGGATCCGCAGTCACGAGCGGACGGGCGCGGCGCATACGTCTGCCGGCGCCCGGAGTGCGCCGAGGGAGCGGCAAGCGGGCTCGCAAGGTCGTTTCGGACCCCTGTGAGACTCCGGCCACAGCTCATAGACTTGATAAGGGAATGGCAAAGAAACGCGTCCACGAAATAGCGAAGGAGAAGGGGATCTCCAGCAAGGAGGTCCTCGCCGTCCTTCAGGAAGCCGGCCTCGACGTGAAGGCGGCAGCCTCGAGCGTCGACGAGGCCGACGTGGCGCGCGCGTTCGGCAACGGCGCGAAGGCCGAAGCCCCGGAGCCCGAGGCCCAGAGCGCGGAGCCGCCGCCCGACGCCGGCGACGGCGAGCGCCCGGCCCAGGGTCAGCCGGCCCGCGGCGAGCGCCCCGCGCGCTCCCGTCCCACTCGTGCCGGTCGTGCCGGCGAGCAGGCGCCCGGCGGCGGAGGCGGACGCCGGCGCCGCGTGGTCATCGACTCCCAGGCGGCGAGGCGCGACAGGCCGCCGCCCCCGCCGCAGCAGCCCGCCCGCCGGGGCCGTGGACGCCGGCGCCGTCCTCGCTGGGTCGAGCCCGACCTCGAGGCCGAGGCGGCGGCGCGCGAGGCGGCCAGGGGGGCCGAGGAGCCGGCGACCGAGATCCAGTCCGGCGCGACCGTCAAGGAGGTCGCCGAGTCACTAGGCCTCGGAGCGCCCGAAGTGATCAAGAAGCTGATGGAGCTGGGCGAGATGGCCACGCTCACGCAGACGCTCTCCGACGACGCCATCCATGTGCTGGCGGAAGCGCTCGGGAAGAAGGTCGAGATCGTCCACGCCGCGGACGAGGTCGAGGAGGAGCCCGAGTACGAGGACGCCGACGAGGAGCTCGAGGACCGCCCGCCGGTGATTACGATCATGGGGCACGTCGACCACGGCAAGACCTCGCTGCTCGACGCCATCCGCGAGACCGAGGTCGCCTCCGGCGAGGCCGGCGGCATCACGCAGCACATCGGCGCCTACCAGGTGCGCCACGACGGCAACACGATCACCTTCCTCGACACACCCGGCCACGAGGCCTTCACCGCCATGCGCGCCCGCGGCGCCCGCGCCACCGACATCGCGGTCATCGTCGTGGCCGCCGACGACGGCGTGATGCCGCAGACCGTCGAGGCGATCGACCACGCCAAGGCCGCCGGCGTGCCGATCATGGTCGCGGTCAACAAGATCGACAAGGAGGGTGCGGACCCCAACCGCGTGCGCGGCGAGCTCGCCCAGCAGGAGCTGACCCCTGCCGACTGGGGCGGCGACACCGAGTTCGTCGACGTGTCGGCCAAGACCAAGCAGAACCTCGAGGAGCTGCTCGAGACCCTCGTGACCCTGGCGGAGATCCAGGAGCTCAAGGCCAACCCGAACACCGAGGCCTCCGGCGTGGTGATCGAGTCGCGCCTCGACCCCGGCCGCGGCCCGGTCGTGACGCTCCTGATCCAGCGCGGGCGCATGAAGGTCGGCGACGCCGTGGTCGCCGGCGAGCACGCCGGGCGCGCCCGCGCGATGCACGACTTCCGCGGCGAGCGGGTCAAGCAGGCCACGCCCGGCATGCCGGTCGAGGTGCTCGGCTTCGACGGCGTCCCCGAGGCCGGTGAGACCTTCCGGGTGGTGGCCAACGAGCGCGAGGCGCGGCGCCTCGCGGGCGAGCGCGCCAATCGGCTCAAGACCGAGGCGCTCGCGCGCCGGGCCGGCGTCCGGGTCTCGCTCGAGGACGTCATGGCCCGCGCCCAGGAGGGCACGGTCGAGCTGGCCCTGATCCTCAAGGCCGACGTCGCCGGCTCGCTGGAGGCGCTCATCGACGAGATCGCCAAGCTGCCCCAGGAGCGCGTCACGGTCAACGTGATCCACGAGGGCGTCGGGGGCATCAACGAGTCCGACGTGATGCTGGCCTCCGCCTCCGACGCGATCATCATCGGCTTCAACGTGCGCCCGGTCGGCAACGCCCGCCAGGTGGCGCAGCAGGAGGGCGTCGAGATCCGCACCTACTCGGTCATCTACAAGGTGATCGAGGACCTCCGCGACGCGATGGAGGGCATGCTCGAGCCGGAGGAGGTCGAGGAGACGGTCGCCAACGTCGAGGTTCGCGCGACCTTCAAGGCGTCCCGGGTCGGCACGATCGCGGGCTGCTACGTGGTCGACGGCACGGTCAGGCGCGGCGCCCAGGTGCGCCTCGTCCGCGACGGCACCGTCGTCTACGACGGCCGGATCGCCTCGCTTCGCCGGTTCAAGGACGACGTCCGCGAGGTGACCGCCGGCCTCGAGTGCGGAATCGTGTTGGAGAACTTCGCCGACATCAAGGAGGGGGATGCGCTTGAGGTCTACGAGACGCGGAAGGTGGAGCAGACCCTGGCGTAGCTCGGCGTG
>JBJMLJ010000253.1:0-3254 GCA_045805365.1 Thermoleophilaceae bacterium | reverse complement strand
GGGCGTCGCCACCTTCGAGACCTACGCGACCGGCAAGAGCGTCTACTACCGCAGCGGCAAGCGCTCGACCTACTCCGGCGACATCCCGCCGGCCAACCCCGCCGCGCTCGTCGAGCTCGAGGCCACGATCCTCTCACTCAACAACATGGCCGCGAAGGTGCCGGTGGACGAGCCGTGGAACGCGCCCGACGCCGAGGCGACCGACCGGCAGACCGTGGCGCAGTGGGTCGCCGAGCACAACCACACGGCGGAGGCCAACGAGCTGGCCGGGCTCGCGATCCGAGGCGTCTACGGCGAGGAGGCGAGCCAGGTCTCGCTGCTCGACCTGCTGGCGGCGATCCAGGGCGTCGGCGGCGACTTCAACACGCTGATCGGCGACGCCCAGAGCATCCGCTTCGTCGGCGGGCCACAGCAGTTCTCGCTCAAGCTCGCCCACGAGCTCCGCCGCCGGCTGAAGAAGCGCTCGCCGGTGCTGGCGATCGAGACGGGCAAGCGGCTCATCGTCCACACGCGCAAGGACCGCTTCCGCGCCCGCCAGGTGATCCTCACGCCGCCGAAGCCGGTGATCGGCGCGATCCGCTTCGCGCCGCAGCTGCCGCCCGCCTACGACCAGGTCCTCCAGCGCCAGCCGATGGGCTCGACGATCAAGGTCAACGTGATCTACGACCGCCCCTTCTGGCGCGACGACGGCCTCAACGGAACGGTGGTCTCCGACACCGGGCCGGTCGAGATCACCTACGACAACTCGCCGCCCGACGGCAGGCCCGGGGTGATCGTCGGCTTCATGGAGGCCAACCAGGGCCGCCGCCTCTTCGGCGCCTCCAGGGCGGAGCGGCAGGCGGCGGTGGTCGACTGCCTGGCCCGCTACTTCGGCGACAGGGCGAGGCACCCGAGCGGCTACATCGACATGGTCTGGGCGCGCGAGCGCTACACCCGCGGGGCCTACGGCACCTTCAATCCTCCGGGCGTGCTCACCTCGCTTGGCGCGGCGACGAACGGGCCCGCGGGCCGCATCCATTTCGCCGGCGACGGCACCTCGCCCGAGTGGCCGGGCTACATGGACGGCGCCATTCGCTCCGGGGAGCGTGCCGCCCGCGAAGTGCTCGCAAACCTGTAACCCCCTTGCACGGCAACTGCAGGCCTTTTAGCGTGTTCCCTGCTTATTCGCTTTCCGGGGGAAGCACCCAGGCTCCGCCCGCGCTTTGGGGCACTCGCTGTTGTGCTGGCCATCGCCGCTCTGGCTGCCCCTGCGCCGGCGGCGGCGCAGGCGCCGGCCGCGCCGGTCACGCCCACCGTCCTCAACGGCAGGGCCATGTGGATCTGGCAGCTCTGGCGGGCGAGCCGCGGCAACCCGGGCGCGATCGCCCGTAGGGCGCACAAGTACGGGATCCAGACGCTGATCATCAAGGGCTCGGACGGCCGCCGGCGCTGGTCGCAGTTCTCGCCCTGGCTGGTGAGCGCGCTCAAGGCGCATGGCCTGCACGTCTGCGCCTACCAGTTCGTCTACGGCGTGCACCCGGGGAGCGAGGCGAATATCGGCGTCAGGCTGGCGAAGGCGGGCGCGGACTGCCTCCTGATCGACGCCGAGGGCGACTACGAGGGCCGCTACTGGGCGGCCCAGTTCTACATAAACCGGCTGCGGGCGCGGCTCGGGCCGGACTACCCGCTGGCGCTCGCGGGCTTCCCCTACGTCAGCTACCACCCGGGCTATCCCTACTCCGTCTTCCTCGGGCCGGGCGGCGCGCAGCTCAACGTGCCGCAGGTGTACTGGAAGACGATCGGGACGAGCGTCGACCACGCCCTGTCGGTGACCTACCGCTACAACGGCGTCTACGGCCGGCCGATCCTGCCCCTCGGCCAGCTCTACGACGGGCCGCCGACGCGGCAGGTCAAGCGCTTCCGCCTGCTCAGCACCGACTACGGAGCGCAGGGGGTCAGCTGGTGGAGCTGGCAGCACGCGAGCCGCCGCGGCTGGCGGGCGATCGCGGCGCCGCTCACCTTCAACCTGCTCCCGCCGCTGCCGCGCTACCCGACGCTCAAGCGCGGCATGCGCGGCGACCTGATCGTCTGGGCGCAGGAGCACCTGCTGGCGGCCGGCGAGGCCGTGCCCGTCAACGGCGTGTACGGCACGTCGACGCGAAACGCGGTGCTCGACTTCCAGTACCTCCTCGGGCTCCCCCAGGCGGGCAGGATCGGGCCGCGCACCTGGCAGGCACTGATGGCCCACCCCGCCGCGGCGGTCAAGTGGTCACGGCACGGCAGGGCGCGCGCGGTGAGCGCGTCGGCCGGCCGGCCGGCGCCGCTGTCGGCGCGCCTGCCGGCAGTGCGCAACGAGCTGGGCCGCCACCCGCACTAGCTCACGCGTCCCGTCCGAGCATCACGGCGGACACCAGGGCGGCCACGAGCAGCAGCCCGACCGCGACGGCGAACCCCGTCCGGGCGGCCACGTCGAAGCTGTTGTCGATCCGACCGACCAGGTGCGCGTGGAGGGCGGTGGGAGTGCCGGAGATCACGTCGCGGGCCTCCTCGATCGACTCGCCCGCCCGGTCGCGCGCCGCCTGCGACAGGCCGGTCAGGCGGAAGTCGACCCGGTGGGCGTAGACGCCCGCGAACACGCTGCCGATGATCGCCACCCCGAGCGCGCCGCCGACCTGGCGCGCGAGCTGGTTGACCGCGCCACCGTCGCCCGCCTTCTCCTCGCCCACGTCGTCCATGATCACGGCGGTCGCGGGGGCGATCGCCAGCGGGATGATCGCGCCGAACAGCCCCATGCTGAGCATCACGACGACCACCGACGTGGTGCTGCCGAGCAGCAGCAGGAGGGCGATGCTGCCGGCCATCGCGACGCAGCCGCCGGAGATCACCAGCCGCATGCCGAGCGCCTTGAGGACGCGCTCGTTGAAGCGCGCGGTGACGATCGTCGCCACCCCCAGGGGGGTCAGGATGATTGCGGTCGCGAACGGCGAGCGGTGGTGCACGTACTGGAGGTACTGCGGCAGCAGGAAGAGCACGCCGAGGAAGGCGATGTACATCGCCACGATGGCGGAGGCTCCCGCGATCACCTTCGGCCGGGCGAGCACGCGGACGTCGAACAGCGGATAGCGCTTGCGCAGCTCGGTTCGGACGAAGGCGATGCCGGCCGCCACCCCGGCGACGGCGGTGGTGATCACCTCCGGGCTCGTCCAGCCGGCGTCGACGCCCTCGATCAGCGTGAAGACGATCGACGCCAGGGCCACGATCGACAGTCCGGCGCC
>JBJMLJ010000252.1:0-1686 GCA_045805365.1 Thermoleophilaceae bacterium | reverse complement strand
TGGCGGCTGGTTCCAGATCAGCCAGCGCTGGACGCTCGAGGTCGAGGGCAACGAGAAGCCCTGCTGCGTGGCCGAGAGCGTCGGCCGCGCACTCGTCTGACGCGCTCGTATCCTCGGTGGAGATGACCACCGAGCTTGCCGAGCAGCGCAAGTCCCTCCCGGACTCGCCGGGCGTCTACCTGTTCAAGGACCGGGAGGGGAAGGTCATCTACGTCGGCAAGGCCAAGTCGATCCGCAAGCGGGTGGCCTCCCACTTCTCGAAGCCGACCACCCGCGGGGACATGTCGGGCCAGGTCCGCGACGTCGACTTCGTGGTCACCCAGACCGAGGCGGAGGCGCTGCTCACCGAGCAGAGGTTCATCAAGCAGCACCGTCCGCTGTTCAACGTCCGCCTGCGCGACGACAAGTCCTATCCCTACATCGCGATCTCGCTGGACGAGGAGTTCCCGCGCGTCTACTTCACCCGCGAGCGGCACCGCCGCGGCCGCGCCTACTTCGGCCCGTTCAGCAACGCCAAGCGGGTGCGGGAGACGCTCGACCTGCTCGGCAAGGTCTTCCAGCACCGCACCTGCGACGGCCCCGAGCCGGGCCGCGCGTCCGGGAGCCCCTGCCTCGACTACTACATCAAGCGCTGCCAGGCCCCCTGCGTCGGCTACATCTCGAAGGAGGACTACCGGCGCAACATCGAGACGATCATCGACTTCCTCTCGGGCCGCTACCGCCATATCGAGCGCGAGCTCCAGGAGGAGATGAAGCGGGCCTCGAAGGCGCAGGAGTTCGAGCAGGCGGCCACCTACCGCAACCGGCTGAAGGCGGTGCGCTCGCTGCTCGAGCGGCAGCGGGTGGCGAACGAGGCGGTGGGAACCCTCGACGCGATCGCCGTGGCGGGCGAGGACACAGACGCCAACGCGCAGGTCTTCCAGGTCCGCGACGGAGTGCTCGCCGACCGCCAGAGCTTCTACCTGGAGAACGCCGCCCGCCGCGACGAGGCCGAGGTGGCCGAGGAGTTCGTGCTCCAGTACTACGCCACGGCGCTGTCGACGCCGCCCCAGGTGATCGTCCAGCGCAGCGTGGAGTCGACGGACATGCTCGCCGAGGTCCTCGGCGAGCGCCGCGGCGGCTCGGTCGAGGTGCGCCACGCCGAGCGCGGCGACAAGCGGCGCATCCTCGAGCTGGCCGAGCGGAACGCCCGGCTGGCGCTCGACCAGGACCGGCTCCGCTCCGAGCGCCGCCGCTCACAGCGGATCCAGGCGCTCGACGGGCTGCAGCGCGCGCTCCAGATGGACGTGATCCCCATGCGGATCGAGTGCTTCGACATCTCGAACCTGATGCACGCCCACACGGTCGCCTCGATGGTCGTCTTCGAGGGCGGCGCGCCGAAGAAGTCGGATTACAAGCGCTTCGGCATACGCGAGGCGATCCAGGACGACTTCGCCGCCATGTCCGAGGTGCTCGGGCGCCGGATGGCCCGCTACGTCGACCAGCGCGAGCGGTCGCCGCACGACAAGGAGTACGACGCGAGCTTCGCCGGCGTGCCGGCGCTGATCGTGATCGACGGCGGCAAGGGCCAGCTGTCGGCGGGGCTCAAGGAGCTGCAGCCCTTCCGCGACCTCGGGACGACCGTGGTCAGCCTCGCCAAGCGGATCGAGGAGGTCTTCCTGCCCGGCCAGTCCCGGCCGCTGGTGC
>JBJMLJ010000251.1:0-1749 GCA_045805365.1 Thermoleophilaceae bacterium | reverse complement strand
GTTCCACCGCGGCAGGCGCGACAAGGAGATGACGCGCTCGGTCCTCGACGACCTGCCCGGCGTCGGCCCCGCTCGGAAGCGGCTGATCCTCCAGCACTTCGGCTCCCCAGAGCGCTTCCTCGAGGCGAGCCGCGAGGAGCTCGAGGCCGTGCCCGGGCTGCCGGGCAAGGTGGCGCGGGACATCCACGCCTACGTGAACAAGGTGCTGGCCTGATGCTCCGCGACTTCGTAGTCATCACCGGCTTCTCGGGCGCGGGCAAGTCCCAGGCGATGGCCTGCTTCGAGGACGCGGGCTACTTCTGCGTCGACAACCTGCCGCCGGAGATGATCGGCTCGCTGGCCGACCTGTTCGGCCACGAGGGCAGCAAGGTGGAGCGCGCCGCCGTGGTCTGCGACGTGCGCGGCGGCGAGTTCTTCGACGGGCTGGTGCAGGTCCTCGGCGGGCTCGAGAAGCGCGAGTTTCCCTTCCGGCTGCTCTACCTGGAGGCCTCGGAGGAGGTGCTCGTCAACCGCTTCAAGGAGACCCGCCGGCGCCATCCGCTGGCAGAGGGCGGCCAGGTGAGCGAGGCGATCCGCCAGGAGCGCGAGCTGCTCGCCTCCATCCACGAGCAGGCGGACGTCTCGATCGACACCAGCGACCTCTCGGCCGCCCGGCTGCGAAAGGTCGTCGCCGACAAGATGCTTCCCCACGGGAGCGTCGGCAAGCTGGCGCTCACGTTCCTCACCTTCGGCTTCAAGCACGGCACGCCGCGCGACGCCGACCTGGCCTTCGACGTCCGTTTCCTGCCCAATCCCCACTACGAGGCGGAGCTCCGGGACCTGACCGGCCTGGACGCCGCCGTGGTCGATTACGTCGAGAGCTCGGACGGCATCCACGCCTTCTACGACCGGCTCACCCCGCTGCTCGACTACCTGCTGCCCGCCTACGAGCAGGAGGGCAAGGCCCACCTGACGATCGGCATCGGCTGCACCGGTGGCAGGCACCGATCGGTGGTGATCGCCGAGCACCTGGCGGGTATCTACGCGGAGCGCGGCGACTACCTGGTCGACGTGGTTCACCGGGACATCGACAAGCCGCCACGCAGGCCGTAGGCAGTAGATTCAGCCTGAGACCAGCGAGCTAAGGAGGCGGTATCTGGTGGCCCTCAGGGTCGGAATCAACGGCTTTGGCCGGATCGGGCGCAACGCGTTCCGGGCTGCTCATTCGCGCGGCGCGGACATCGACTGGGTGGCGGTCAACGACATCACCGACACCGAGACGCTGGCCCACCTGCTCAAGTACGACTCGATCCTCGGGCCCTTCCCCGGCCACGTCGAGGCGAGCGAGACGGGCATCCGCGTCGACGGCAAGGAGCTGCGCGTCCTGGCCGAGCGCGACCCGGCGGATCTCCCCTGGTCCGACCTCGGCGCCGACGTCGTGATCGAGTCGACCGGGCTCTTCACCGACCGCGAGAGCGCTGCGAAGCATCTCGAGGCCGGGGCCAAGAAGGTCATCATCTCGGCGCCCGCCAAGGAGCCGGACGTGACGCTCGCCCTCGGGGTCAACGACGAGGCCTACGACCCCGACGAGCACCACATCATCTCCAACGCCTCCTGCACCACCAACTGCCTGGCGCCGGTGGCGCGCGTGCTGCACGACGCGCTCGGGATCGAGCGCGGAATCATGACCACGATCCACGCCTACACGGCCGACCAGCGGCTCCAGGACGCCCCGCACAAGGACCTCCGCCGCGCCCGTGCCGCGGCCGC
>JBJMLJ010000250.1:0-3803 GCA_045805365.1 Thermoleophilaceae bacterium | reverse complement strand
GCGACTTCACGCAGACGACCTCGTCCTCCACCACCGGGTTGTCGAAGCAGGGATCGCGCCGCGTCCGGCCGGTGCGACAACGCCAGGCGTCGTCGCGCAGGACGAGGCGCGAGTCGAAGCGGCAGCTTCCGTTCCGGCTGACAGCCCTCAGCCGCGACTTGACGTCGCCGTCCTTCGTGAACGGCGTGTACCTGACCACGCGCGTCTTCGCCGAAGCCGCCGGCGCGGCCGCGGCCGCGGCCAGGGCCAGGATCGCCAGCCCAACGAGCCCTCCCCGGAGCATGCGGCACCCTAACCCGTAGCATCGCCGGGGTGCGCCGCCTGTTCTTGCTCGTCTCGGCGGTCGTCCTGGTGGACACCGCGTTCTACGCGGCGATCTCGCCGCTCCTCCCCCACTACCAGGCCGAGTTCGGCCTGACGAAGGCGGCCGCCGGCGTCCTGACGGCCTCCTATGCGGCGGGCACGCTGATCGGATCGATTCCCGCCGGCTGGGCTGCGGGCCGGATCGGGGTGAAGCGAACGCTCTTGCTCGGGCTCGGCCTGATGTCCGTAACGAGCGTCATCTTCGGCTTCGCCCATCACGTCCTCCTGCTCGACGCCGCGCGCTTCCTCCAGGGCGTCGGCGGTGCCTGCAGCTGGGCGGCGGGCATGGCCTGGCTCGTCAGCGGCGCTCCCTACGAGCGGCGCGGCGAGTTGATCGGCTCGGCCATCGCGGCCGCGATCGTCGGCGTGATGCTCGGGCCCGTGCTCGGCGGCGCCGCGACGGTCGTCGGGCCGGAGGTCGTGTTCGGCGCGGTGGCGGTCGCGGGGGCCGGCCTCGCCGCCTGGGCGTTCACCACCCCCGGCGTCCCTCCCGGCGAACCGCTCGGCTTCCGGGTGGTGCTCGGCAGCCTCCGCCGCCGGCCGGTGGCGATCGGCTTCTGGCTCATGCTGATCCCGGCGGTCTTCTCGGGGGTGCTCGAGGTGCTGGCGCCGCTTCGCCTGCACGCCCTCGGGGCCAGCGGCGCCGGCGTCGCCGCGGTGTTCCTGGTGGCCGCCATCGGCGAGGCGGTCGCGAGCCCGATCGCCGGGCGGCTCTCCGACCGGCGCGGGCGTCTGATGCCCATCCGGATCGGGCTGGTGGCAGCGGTCGTGATGGCTGTCCTGCTGCCGCTGCCGGGGACGGTGGCGCTGATGGCGCTGGTGCTGTTCGCCGCTGTGGCCTCGCTCGGCACCTTCTGGGCGCCCGCGCAAGCGCTCCTCGCCGACGCCAGTGACCAGGCCGGGCTCGCCCAGGGGCTCGCGTTCGCCCTCGCCAACCTGGCTTGGTCGGGCGGCCACGTCATCGGCGGCTCGGCGGGGGGCGCGCTCGCCCAGGCGACGACCGACGCGGTCCCCTACGGGATCCTGGCCCTGATCACGGCTGGGACGGTCGTGCTGCTGGCTCAGCCGTCGCGCGTGGCCGCGCGGCCGCAGGCGCCCCAGGGCTCGACGCCGTCGCTGCGGTAGAGCTTGAGCGCGAGGCGGTCCTGCCTGGACTCCGGCGCCGTCGCCGGGTCGCCGTGGCCGCCGAGGCGCTTCCACGTAGCCCGGGTGAACTGGTACTTGCCGCGGTAGCGGCCGTCCGCCGATACGGCGGTCGGGTCGCCGCCCGACTCGCACTTGGCGATCAGGCGCAGGACGCGCGGCAGCCGGCTTCGATGATGGACGCTCGCGTGGCTGAACGGGCGCAGGTGGAGAGCGCGGCGGGTGGACGGACCGACAACGCCATCGGGGGTGAGGCCCTTGCGGCGCTGGAAGCGCTTGACCGCGCGCTCGGTGGCGGGGCCGTAGAAGCCGGTGCGCCTGACGTGGAGCTTTCGCTGCACGCGCTTGACGGCCGGACCGCGGTCGCCGGCCCGGAGCACCACCTCGCTCGAGTGGTCGGCGCTGACGCCGCCGGCGGTCGTCCCGCCGCCGTCCGCGGCCGCGATGCCGCCATCGGCCGTGACCGCGACCGCGGCCAGACACAGCGCTATGGCGACGCCCTTCAGCCTCACGTGCTTCCTTTCCCTGTGCCTACGGGGTGAGCTGACGGGCTCGCGCCGGGACTGGCGCTACGCCACGCTCTGGTGGCGATTCGCCCCGGGGCCCTCTCGGGCCCAATGGGTCCCCCGCTCCCTGCCGCACTGGGCGGCGGAGACTCGGCTGGTAGGCCGGTATGGAAGCAGATCCGGCGCTTGAATGCGGTATCAGCCGCTCGGAGGCGGGGTTCCCGGCAGGTGGAGCAGATTGCGGACCTCGGTCACGCCCTCCACATCCGCGGCGGCCCGCTCGGCCCTGGTGATCGCGTCCGGCCGCTCAAGCTCCCCCCTCAGCCAGACGACGCCCCCCGTCGCCTCCACCCCCAGCGAACCGCTCTCCGGGATATCGGCCAGCGCCGCGCGCACGTCGCCGGCGATGTCCGGCTCGCTCTCGATCACGACGTCCGCGTCGACGATCTCCGCGGGCTCCTCGCCGGGAGCGACGGCCAGGAGGTCCTCCACCACCGAGGTGACGTCGGAGGCGTCGGAAACCGCCTCCACAGCGTCCACGTGGGCTTCGATCGGGGCGTCGGGCTCCGGATCGTGGGCGCTCGGCGCTGGAGGCTCGGGCTCCGGCGGAGCCTCGTCCTCCGCCGGCGGCCAGGTGCCGGCTGCCAGCTGAGGTCGCCCGCCCAGGAACCCCTGGCGCCTCAGGTACCAGGCCGCGGCAGCGGCGCCCACGGCAAACGGCGCCGCCCTGCCGATCCCCCTGAGAAGGCCCATTCCTCGACGCAAAATAGCGACGGACGCCACTAGTGTGCGGCGAATGGACCTGGGCCTCGAGGGCAGGACCGCGCTCGTGACCGCCGCCTCGAAGGGGATCGGGCGCGCGATCGCCCACGGCCTAGCCGCGGAAGGCGCCACGGTCGCGGTCAGCTCGCGCTCGCGCGAGCGGATCGAGGAGGCCGCCGCGGAGATCGGCGCGCGCGCCTACGTACACGACAGCGACGACCTCGACGGCGCCGGAGCGCTCGTCGAGCAGGTCGAGCGGGACCTCGGGCCGGTCGACGTCCTCGTCACCAACACCGGCGGGCCGCCCGGCGGCCCGGACCCGCTCGGCTTCACCAGGGAGGAGTGGCAGGACGCCCACCGCACGCTCGTGCTCTCCCCCCTCGCCCTGATCGAGCGCGCGCTCCCCGGGATGCGCGAGCGCGACTTCGGGCGCATCGTGGCCATCTCGTCGAGCGCGGTGCGAGAGCCGATCCCCGGATTGATGCTGTCCAACGCCCACCGGCCGGGCCTGCTCGGCGCCTTCAAGACGATCTCGCGCGAGGTCGCCCGCGACGGCGTCACCCTCAACACCGTCTTCCCCGGCCGGATCGCGACCGACCGGCTCGCGGACAATCACGGCTCGCTCGAGGCGGCGGAGGAAGCGGCCCGCGAGCAGGTCCCCGCCGGCCGCCTCGGGCGCCCGGACGAGTTGGCGGCGGTCGCCGTGTTCCTCTGCTCGGAGCGCGCCAGCTACGTCACGGGCACCGGCGTCCTGGTGGACGGCGGCCTCACGCGTCTCCTCTAACCGAACCTCCTCTAACCGAACCTCCTCTACGCGCGGGGGGCCGCCCGAAGGCGGCCCCCCGCATCCCCGAGCCGGGGTCGAGTGGCGGCCGGGGAAGCCTCAGCGACCACACACGGGCCAGTTGGAGGCGCCGCTCTGCGCGTAGAGCATCGCCGCCCGGCGATCCTGCTCTGCCTCGGGCGCGGCCGCCGGGTCGCCCGTCCCGCCGACGGCCTGCCAGGTCTGCCGCGTGAACTGGTACTTGC
>JBJMLJ010000249.1:0-7008 GCA_045805365.1 Thermoleophilaceae bacterium | reverse complement strand
GACCTCATGGCCTCGGCGCGGCTGCGGCGGCTGGCCGGCCTGCAGCCGCTCGCGCGGCCCGGGTCCGGTGGTGGCGGCGGCGCCGAGCTGCCGGGCGTCCTGACGAAGTTCGTGGTGCCCGACGCCTTCCTCCTGAGCTGGGCGCCGCTGGCGCTGCGCGCCGCCTGGTCAAGCCTGCGCCAGCGTCCGGCGGACTGCGTGATCACGAGCTCGCCGAACGAGTCCACCCACCTGGTCGGGATGGCGCTCAAGCGCCGCTTCGGCCACGCCTGGATCGCCGACCTGCGCGACGGCTGGACCTTCGAGCGCTTCCTCCCCGACTTCCCGACCGCGGCCCAGCGGTCGCTGAACGCGTCGCTCGAACGGCGGGCGCTGATCCGCGCCGACGCGGTGACCGCCGCCACCCGACCTATCGCCGACGACCTCCGCGCCCGCCACGCGATCCCGGTCGAGCACGTCCCGAACGCGTGGGATCCGGACCTCGAGCCGGCGGGCGCGCCCGCCGAGCCGGCGCGCAACGGGCACATCCGCCTCGTCCACACCGGCATGCTCAGCGGCGGCTGGGGCCGCGACCCGGACGCGCTCTTCACCGGCCTCCGGCGGTTGCTGGACGAGCGGCCGGAGCTCCAGGAGCGCCTGCGCTTCGTGGTCGCCGGCGAGCTGAGCGAAACAGACACCCGGCTGATCGCGCGCGAGCGGCTGGACGGGGTGGTGTCGAGCGTCGGCTACGTGCCGCGCGCCGACGCTCTGCGGCTCCAGCGCGAGGCCGACGTGCTCGTGCTCGTCACGTCTCGCCACGCCGGCGAGGCCACCGGCAAGGTCTTCGAGTACCTGGCGGCGGGACGTCCGATCGTGGCGCTGGCGGCCGCCAACGAGGCCGCCCGGATCGTCGAGGAGACGGGCACCGGCGTGGCCGTCGACCCCGCGGATCCGGAGGCCGTGCTCGACGCGCTGCGCGCGGCCGTCAGCGGTGACCTGCGCTACGAACCGCGCGGCCTGGAAGGCTACGTGCAGCCCGCCCCGGCTCAGCGCATCGCCGAGGTGGCGGAGCGGGCGCTGAGAGGGTGACTGTGACCCGGATTCTCCACATCCTTCCGCACCCCGGCGGCGGCGCCGAGACCTACATCGACGTCCTCGAGGGACTCGACGGCTACCAGCACGCGCGCATCGAGCTGGCGGCGCGCAAGGAGCCGCTCCGTGCCCAGCCGTCCCTCATCGCGCGCCGGCCGCGGGTCGCCCGGGCCATCCGGGGCTCGGACCTGGTCCACATCCACGGCGACACGAGCGCGATCCTCGCCCTGCGGCTGCTCGGCGACACGCCGATGGTCTGGACCACGCACGGGCTGCACCTGTTGCGGCGGACGAGGGAGCCCGCCCGGCGCTTCGTCCTCAACGGCCTGAAGCGCGTCGTGCGCACCTCCTCGGCCACGATCTGCTCGTCCCGGAAGGAGCACGACGAGCTGGCCGCGCTGCTCGAGGATCTTCCCTCGCACGGACGGCTGCGGACGATCGTGGCGGGCGTGCCCGAGACCGCCGACGGCCATCCGCGCGACAACGTGCGAGCGGAGCTGGGCATCGGCGGCGAGGAGACGGTCGTCCTCTTCGCCGGGGAGCTCGAGCAGCGCAAGGATCCGCTCTCCGCGGTGAGAGCGACGCTCGAGGCTCGCCGCGACGGCGCCGACGTGGTCCTCCTGGTGGCGGGCGACGGCTCGCTGCTCCCCGAGGTCACGGCCGCCGCCGACGAGGGCATACAGGTGCTCGGCTTCCGGCATGACCTCGACCGGCTGATGTCGGCGGCGGACGTCTTCGTGCTGCCCTCGACGCGCGAGGGCCTCTCGCTCGCCCTGCTCGAGGCGATGAACTGCGCGCTGGTTCCCGTCGTCGCGGCCGGGCCGGGCAACCCGGAGGCCGTCGGGGAGGCTGGGATCGTGGTGCCGCCCGGCGACGTCAACGCCCTCGCGACCGCGCTCGAGGGTCTGGCGCGCGAACCGGACAGGCGCGCAAGGCTCGGCGAGGCGGCACGCGAGCGGCAGCTACGCGAGTTCGGCGTGGGCCGCTTCCTCGCCGAGATCGCCGACGTCTACCAGGGCAGCCTCGCCGGACCTGGATGAGGAAGGTGCTCGGCGGGAGGCCGGTGGGAATGGTCCTCCGGAACGTCGCCGCCCCCGCCAACTACCGCGCGCTGGCCGCTATGCCGGCCCGCTACCCGGACCTGGGCGACGCGGCGCGCCGCTACTTCCTCGGCCGCGGCGCCTATCCGGCGCGTGTTGCGGTCCGCACGCCGACCGGCCCCGTCCGGCCGACGCTGTGGTCGCACCACGACATGTTCACCGTCAACGAGCTCTTCTGCCGCGCCGACTACGCCGCCTCGGAGGAGGATCGGCGGGTGGTCGACCTCGGATCGAACATCGGCATCTCGGCGCTCTACTTCCTCAGCCGCGGGCCCGAGGTGCGCTGCAGGCTCTACGAGCCGGACGAGCGCAACGTCGAGCGGCTGCGCGAGAACCTCGACGGGTTCGACGACCGCTACGAGCTGGAGGCGGCGGCCGTGGCCGACTTCGACGGCGAGGCCGACTTCGGCCTGTCGCCGAGCGGCCGCTACGGCGGCCTCGGCGTCGAGTCTGGAACGTCCACTCGCGTCCGCTGTCTGCACGTCGACGCCGTGCTCGAGGGGGCGCTCTCGGAGTGGGAGGCGATCGACGTCCTCAAGGTCGACGTCGAGGGGATGGAGTCGCGCCTGCTGGCCGCCGCGCGGCCCGAGCTGCTGCGCCGGGTCCGCACGATCTACGTCGAGGGCAGGCGCCGCGAGCTGCCGATCCCCGAGGGCTTCGAGGCGCGCGAGCGCTGCGAGACGGTCAGGCTTCGGCCGGCGGCCTAGTCGCCCTCGCGAACCCAGACCCTGGCGCCGCCGGAGCCGTAGATCAGCCGGTAGCGGCGAACCGCCATCAGGCGCCGGAGATCCGGATCCACCACGTCCGTCGGCAGGACGGCGATGGCCGCCGGCGGGCTCCTGCGGAGCGCCGCCTCTCGCTCCCGCCGGTACTTGGCGTGCTCGGTCGCGCGGAAGTAGTTCCACAGTCGCGTCGGCGCCCTCCGGTCGGCGAGCCAATAGACCTCGCCCGCGTGTCCGGCGACCATGATGCGGGCTCCGGGAGGTGTCGCGCGGTCGATGGCTGCGGCCACTCCGTACGCCGCCGCGTAGGGACTCCCCGTGCCCCACCGGTCCCAGGGCGGAACGGCCAATGCCTTCCACTGGGGACCGACGACCTGCGACCAGACCGGCACGGCGAGCACGAGGCAGGCCAGGCCGACTCGGCGGCGCCAGTCGCCGCCCCAGAGGGCGCCGATTCCGACGGCCAGGCCGCCCGCCAGACCGGGCACGGCCGGGTAGTAGTAGTGGTCGTACTCGAAGCTCGAGAGCTTCACTCGCCCCCACATGACGACGATCCAGGCGGCCAGCACGAGCGCGACCCGCCTCAGTCGCGGGTTCGCGGCGGCGACGGCGCAGCCCGTGAGCCCACCGACCCAGACCGCACCCATCGGCACGTCGAGCAGGTAGCGCAGCGTGACGTGGTGCCGCACCACTTTGGGAGACAGTCCCGCCGGCACGTGGCCGTTGGCGGCTTCGCGTGCGTAGCCGGACACCTGGGTGACCATGTCGTCGAGCGCGCCGGCGGCGCCCAGCCACAGGGCGATCGGCGCGGCCACGCAGAGCCCACCGATCAGCGCCGTCACGAATCGCTCCAGCCGCGGGCGCGCCTGCGGCGATTCCGCGCGCCACAGCTCGAAGGCGACGAACGGGATGACGAACACGAAGCCGGGATTGATCAGCGACGCGATGGCTGCCGCGGCGCCGGCCGCCAGGCTCGCCGCCCGCGACCCGCGCGTCGCTAGCCAGAGCCCGGCCACCATCGGTAGGACCCCGAACTGCTCGGTGTTCGGGTCTGTGCCCTCCACCGCCGCGGCAGAGCCGAGCACGGCAAAGACCGCCCCGGCGAGGAATCCGATCGCCCGGCCCGCGTAGCGGGCCACGTAGAGAGCGAGCGCCGTCGCGGCAAGGCCGGCGGCCAGCAGCAGGACGAGCCTCACCCTCACCGAGGAGGTGTCCGAGACCAACCGGATCAGGGCGAACAGCAGGTGGTTCGCCGGCAGCTTGTTGTCGGCCACGTCCACGTAGGACGTGCCGCCGTGCAGCAGGACGTCGCCGATGTACATGTAGCCGCCGGCGTCCTCCGCGAGCGGCATCCGGAACGTGGCGGGCCGGCTCAGTGCGGCGAGCCCGGTGAAGGCCACGAAGCCGGAGAGGACCGGATGGCCCGCGATCCAGTTGCGAGGGGCGGCGGCGAAGCGCCCCTGCGGACTGGCGATGGTCGACGCCATGCGCGGCCGCGAAGGTAGCAGCGCTACTTGCTCGTGGTCAGGCTGGTCACGAAGCGCCGCTCCTCCGGGCGCATGACGAGCCCGTAGAACGCGGCCCAGTACAGGGCCGCCCCGGCGAGGGCGCAGGCAACCACCGCGACCACACCCTCGATGTCGAGCAGCAGCCGGGCAGCGCCGAGGCCCGCCGCCAGCAGCGCGCCGAGCGCGTAGGCCGGCAACGCGGACTCGCGCAGGACCTCGCCGACGCCCACCCCGGCCTCCGCCGCGGCGCGGCGAAGCATGAACGGCACGATCGCCGTGAACGGAAGCGCCGCCGCCAGCGCCGCTCCCTCGAGCCCGAACGGGGGAATCAGCGCGATTGCCAGCAGCACGCTCGAGGCGGCGACCGTCCAGGTGTAGCGGGCCACCAGCCGCGCCCGGCCCGCCGCCACGAGCACGGCGATCAGCACGCCGCTCGCCCCGTAGGGGAGCCAGAGCCCGAGCAGGATCGCCATAGCGGCCCCGCCCTCGCGGAACTTGGGGCCGAGCCAGGCGGCGAGGACGGGCGCCGACAGGACCATCCCGGTCACGGCCACCGGGACCATCAGCGCCAGCGAGTAGCGCAGGCCGCGCACCACGAGCTCACGCAGGCGGCGCTCGTCGCGCTCGGCGACGAAGCGGGAGGCCGCGGGGAGCACGGTCGTTATCACCGCGGCATTGAGCGCACGGACGACGTTCGCCGCACGGATGGGTCCCTCGAACAGCCCCACCGACCCGGCGCCCTCGACCACGCCGAGCACCCCGCGATCGGCCGCGTAGACCGCGGGGTTGGCGGCCTCGGCGAGCGACAGCCAGCCGGCGACGCTCAACAGGTCCCGCCATAGCTCCCTGTGGACCGATCCGGCGCGCCAGCGCGGGCGGCCCGGGTCGGTGCGGCCGACGACGGTGGCGAGCACGCCGACGAGGCCGGGCATCGCGCCGCTCGCCGCCACGAGCACGGTCAGGCTGGCTCCCCCGAGCCCCAGCACCACCATCGCCGCGGACCAGGCGAGGACGCCCGTGATCTCGACGGCCGCCAGGGCCACGAAGCGCTGCCGCGCGCGGAGGGCGTCGCGCTGGATCGTCAGCGGCCAGCAGACCGCCGTCACCAGGCCGAGCAGCGCCGCGCCGCGCCGGGCCTCGGCCGCAACGCCGCTCGACAGGCCGAGCCCGGCTACCAGTGCAAGACCTATTGCAGCCACCGCGACGCCCGCGATCAGCGCCGCCGACAGATACAGGACCAGGGCGTTCGAGTAGACGCCGTCCCGCTCCGCGGGGTCGAGCGCGGCGGCCATGCGCCTCACCGCCGCTCCCGCGGCCGCGTTCTGGACGACCAGCAGGTAGCCCGCGAGCGAGGCGAGGAGGCCGTAGGCGCCGAACTCCGGCAGCGGCAGCTCCCGGGCCAGTACCGTGATGACGGCCAGCATCGCGACCAGGCCCGAGACCTGCGAGGCCTGCTGGGCCAGCGAGCCGGTCGCCAGCCGCCGGGCATGGCCCTGGGTCTGGCCGGAAGCAGCCACCGCGGACGAAACTACAGGTCGTCTCAGGTGTCACAGGCGTACACTTCGCCGCCAGCGCGGGGCGGGGGAAGACCAAACCATGAGCGGCGCTCAAGCACACCTCGAGGAGCTGGCGCCAAGCGGGAGCTCCTCCGTCGACGGAATACGCGTGCGCGAGATCCTCGGCATCCCGATCGCGATGACGGACTACGAGGGCGCGATGAGCTGCATGGACGCGATGGTCGAGAACGGCGAGCGCGGCTACGTGATCGCCGCCGCGGTGCACGCGGTCATGGTCGGCCGTGACGATCCGGAGATGCGCGACGCGCTGCTCTCCTCGACCATCACGCTGCCGGACGGCATGCCGGTGGTCTGGGCGGCCAACTGGCTGGGCGAGAACCTGCCCGACCGCGTCTACGGGCCGGAGCTCATGCGCCGCTACAACGACCGCTGCGCCGAGCGCGGCCACCGCGTCTGGCTGTACGGCGGCCGGGACCAGGGCTCGCTGGTGCAGCTGGCGCTGTCGATGCGGCGCAAGCACCCGGGCATCGACGTCGTGGGTGGCTACTCGCCCCCCTTCCGGGCGCTCACGCCGGAGGAGGAGGACGCCATCGTCGAGCAGATCAACGAGGCGGGACCGGACGTGCTGTGGGTGGGGATCGGCGTGCCGAAGCAGGAGAAGTGGATGGCGCGGATGCGCGAAAGGCTCGACGTGCCGGTGATGTGCGGGGTCGGCGCCGCCTTCGACTTCCACGCCGGCCGCGTCTCGCAGGCTCCGGACTGGATGCAGGAGCGCGGCCTCGAGTGGACCTACCGCATCGCCCAGGAGCCGCGCCGCCTGCTGCCGCGCTACCTCTACTACAACCCCCGCTTCATGGCCGCCATCACCGGCCAGGTCCTGCGCGAGCGCGGGACGCCTTCGTAGACTCCTTCGCGTGACGACCGTCGCAGTGATCGGCCTGGGTCGGGTCGGCCTGCCTCTCGCCCTGTCGTTCGCGGACCGCGGCCTCGACGTGATCGGCGTCGAGCGCGTGCCGGCGACGCTCCAGGCGGTGGAGGCGGGTCAGATGCCCTTCCACGAGACCGGGACCCAGGAGCTGCTCGAGCGGGT
>JBJMLJ010000248.1:0-2597 GCA_045805365.1 Thermoleophilaceae bacterium | reverse complement strand
CCCCGAGAACGAGCTCTCGATCCGCTTCGAGAGCCCGGCGACGTCGCCGGTGGACTTCGCGCGCACGTAGACGGTGTTCACGCGGCCGACGCGACCGGACAGCTTCTGGAGCTGGTCGAGCTTCACGTAGACGTCGGAGGCTTGGCCGCCGAGCGGGGCCTTGGACAGCCCGACCACCTTGAACTTCTCCTTCTTGAGCGTGACCGTGTCCCCCACCCCGAGCCCGTTGCGACGCGCGTACGAGGTGTTGAGGACCGCCTCGCGAGCGGATCCGGACTTCAGGTAGCGGCCAGTCGTAATCTGCGACGGCGAGGTCGCGGCAAGGGTCGGCTTGGAGGGGTCGACGCCGCTCACTGTCATCGAGTTCAGGTCGACGTTCGGCGGCGGCCCCACCGGTTGCTCGCCGCCCTGGGGCGGCCCCGCCTGCTGGGAGTTCTTGGGCACCGTGCCGGAGACATGGATGGAGGTGACCGTCAGCCCGGCCGCGGCGTCCTTGGCGCCGGGGAACGAGGCGATCTTGCTCACCTCGGTGGCCGGGAAGCTGAGCTGGGCGGCGCTGACGAAGTTGTCGTTCTCGAAGTGCTGGCCCGGCTTGCCCAGGTTGCGGAGGCCGAAGCGTTGCGGTCCGTTCTCCTTTTGCAGCTGGTCGCGTTCGCTCTGCGACAGACCCTGGCCGCCGAAGCCCTGGGGGCCGCCGCCGCTCTGCTTGAGCGGACGAGTCACCGACATGTCGGTGCCGACCCCGGTCAGCGGTGCGAGCACCTTGTCCTGCGCGTGGTCGAGCCCCTTCGAGAGCGCCGAGACGGTCACCACGAGACCCACGCCGACGCCCAGGCCGAGGGCCGTGAGCAGCGTGCGGGCCCGTCGCCGTCGCAGCTCAGCGAATACGTAGCTCAGGTAGAACATCGGCGCTCGCGGCGCAGTAGAACGCCCGTTCTTGTGAGCAGCCTAAGATCCGCCGCCGTGGCGGGCGGCCTCGAGCGCCAGACGGAGATCTACCTCGGCGGGGTCAGCGGCGTGCGCCCGCAGGTGCCGCTCGACGCGGGCCGGCTCAGGGCGAGGGCGGAGCAGACGATGCCCCGGGACTCTTTCGCCTACATAGCCGCGGGGGCCGGCAACGAGACGACGCTGCGCGCCAACCGGGCCGCCTTCGGGCGCAGGCGGATCGTGCCGCGGATGCTCCGCGACGTCTCGGAGCGCGACACGAGCGTCGAGCTGTTCGGCCGCAGGCTCCACAGCCCCTTCCTGCTGGCACCGATCGGCGTGCTGGAGCTGGCGCACCGCGACGCCGACCTGGCGGTGGCGCGCGCCGCCCGCGCCACGGGCGTGCCGATGATCTTCTCCAACCAGGCCTCCACGCCGATGGAGGCCTGCGCCGAGGCGCTCGGCGACAGCCCGCACTGGTTCCAGCTCTACTGGAGCAGCTCGGACGAGCTGGTCGAGAGCTTCGTGGCGCGCGCCGAGGCCTGCGGCTGCGAGGCGATCGTGGTGACCCTCGACACCACGATCCTCGGCTGGCGGCCGCGCGACCTCGAGCCCGCCTTCCTGCCGTTCCTGCGCGGCAAGGGAGTCGCCCAGTACACGAGCGACCCCGTCTTCCGCCGGCTCGCGTCCGAGGAGCCGGCCGGCGATTCGCCGCAGCCCAAGCCGACGCTCTCGGCGCTGCGAACGCTCTACCAGGTCATCCGCTCCGGGGCGGGGCGCGAGGGCGTACAGAAGTTCATCGACATCTACTCGCGGCCGTCGCTGACCTGGGAGAGCCTGCCGTTCCTCCGCGAGCGGACCAAGCTGCCGATCCTGCTGAAGGGGATCCTCGATCCGGACGACGCCCGCCGCGCCCTCGACGCCGGCATGGACGGGCTCGTCGTGTCGAACCACGGCGGCCGCCAGGTGGACGGCTCGATCGCGACGCTCGACGCGCTACCCGGCGTGGTCGAGGCAGTCGACGGCCGGGTGCCCGTGCTGCTCGACAGCGGCGTCCGGGGCGGGGCCGACGCCTTCAAGGCGCTGGCGCTCGGGGCGACCGCGGTCCTGCTGGGCCGCCTCTACGTCTACGGGCTGGCGATCGCCGGCGAGGCGGGAGTCCGCGAGGTGATCCGCAACTTCGCGGCCGACTTCGACCTGACGATGGGTCTCGCGGGCTGCCGCGCGCTGGCGGAGATCGGCGCGGACTGCCTCGTCTAGGAGGAGGGCCCGCGCTCGGCGCGCCTGACGGCGATGCGCAGGGCCTCGCCGCCGATGAGACGCTCGAAGCCGCCGACAGCCGTCCACAGCGCCCGCATGCGCAGCCTCGCCCGGCGGTCCACCGGCCGCACGCGGGACTCGCTGTAGAGCGTCGAGCGGCCGTTGCCGTCCTCCTTGATCCAGTGGGCGAACAGCACCTTCACCGTCCCGGGCTGATCCCAGGCGAGGAAGTCCTCGGCGCCGCCGATCTCGGGGTAGTCGCGGCGCAGGTTCCAGACCCGGCCGCAGAGACCGGAGACCGACCAGTGGCGGTCCTCGGCGAGGACGGCGAACGGGTAGCGCCGGAAGAGCTCTCGGTAGGGCAGGTCGCGCGGCGTCCCGGGGATCCGCCAGCGCACCACCCTGCCCAGCGT
>JBJMLJ010000247.1:0-9675 GCA_045805365.1 Thermoleophilaceae bacterium | reverse complement strand
GAGCCGGGCGTCTACGAGGTGGACGGGACGGTGGTGGCCGAGTCGCCCGGGCTGCGACTGCACGGCGTGCAGTTCACGCCCTTGCCGCCAGCTCCTTCCGGATCTCCTTCGGGAGCATGAAGCGCACGTCCTCCTGGACGACCTCGAACTCGGCGACGTCCTCGGTCCCGCGCTCGCGGAAGAACGCGACGAGCCGTTGCACGAGCTCCTCGGGCGCGCTCGCGCCGGAGCTGATTCCGACGACGCGCTTGCCCTCGAGCCACTCCTCGCGGACCTGCGACTCGTTGTCGATCAGGTGCGAGTCGGCGCCGTGGTCGCGGGCGACCTCGACGAGCCGGTTGGAGTTCGAGGAGTTGCGCGAGCCGATGACCAGCACGAGGTCGCACTCGCGCGCCATCTGCCGGACGGCCAGCTGGCGGTTGGTGGTGGCGTAACAGATGTCGTCGGTGCGCGGCCCGGTGATGTTCGGGAAGCGCTCGCGCAGCCGCCGGATGATCCGGTCGGTCTCGTCGACCGAGAGCGTCGTCTGCGTCAGGTAGGCCACGCGATCAGGATCGCCGACCTCCAGCTCGTCCACGTCCTGCTCGGTCTCGATCAGGACGATGTGATCGGGAGCCTCGCCCATCGTGCCCTCGACCTCCTCGTGGCCCTCGTGGCCGATCAGGACGATCGTGTAGCCCTGGGCCGCGAACTTCTTGGCCTCGACGTGGACCTTGGTCACGAGCGGGCAGGTCGCGTCGATCTTCTGGAGCCCGCGGGCCTCCGCGTTCGCGTGGACGCTGGGCGCCACGCCGTGCGCCGAGAAGACGACCGTCTCGCCCTCGGGCACCTCGGTCTCCTGGTCGACGAACACGGCCCCGCGCTCGCGCAGCTGCTCGACCACGTGCTTGTTGTGGACGATCTCCTTGCGCACGTAGACGGGCGGCCCGTACAGCTCGAGCGCGCGCTCGACCGTCTGGACGGCCCTGTCGACGCCCGCGCAGTAGCCGCGCGGGGCCGCGAGCAGCAGCTTTTCAGGCGCCTCTGGCATCTGCCCTAGAGGCTAGCTAGGAACCTGACCATCGTCTCCCCCACACGGTCGATGCTGCGCTCCGAGACCGCGTGCAGATCGTCACAGGGTCGATGGAAGCAGGGGAAGTCGAAGTCGATCAGGTCGATCGAGGGGATGCCGCGGTCCTCGAAGGGTGTGTGATCGTCGAAGACGCCTCCGCCGACCCTTCGGGGGAAGGTCGAGCCGGCGCCCACGGCGCGAGCGGCCTGGCGAAGCTCGCGCCAGAGCCGCGGGTTCGAGAACTCCTCTCGCGCGATGTGGAGGTGCTTGTCGCCGACGAAGTCGAGCAACACCATCGCGCGTGCCCGGCGGAAGTGGCGCGCGGCCACCTTGCTCCCGCGGAGGCCCTTCTTCACGAACTCGTCGTCCGGGACGCCCGCGGGGCTCTCCTCGCCGTCGAAGGCCACGAAGACGATGGACCTTCGGAGCTTGTGCGGCTTGATCGTGCGCGCGAGCTGCGTCAGGACGGCGGTGCCGGAGGCGCCGTCGTTCGCCCCCACGAAGCCCGGCAGGTCCTTGGTGTCGTAGTGCGCGCCGACCACGACATAGCGGCGGCTCGTGCCCGGGATCGTCCCGACGACGTTGCGGAGGCCGCCCGGCACGCGCTCGTAGTGGCCGTGGGGGAGCAGGCGCTTCAGGCGACGAGCCAGGCGCCGGCTCGCGGGGGAGCCGGCCGGCCTCGGTCCGAGCTCGACCTGCCACTCGAGAAGACGCCAGGCCGCGGCCCCGCTGAAACGGCCCTTGTGCGGCGCCCGCGCGGCGTCGGGGGCGCCGCTGCAGGCGAGCACGATGGCCGTCACGGCAACGACGGAAATCGCGAGCGAGAGCGGGCGCATTGCGGATAGTCTGGCGTCGATGGCGGAGAAGCAGGGCCACCTCGATCGCCTCAGTCCGATCGACGCGTCGTTCCTCCACCAGGAGCGGCGGGCGTCGCACATGCACGTCGGCGGGCTCGTGATCTTCGAGGGGCCCCCGCCGACGCGCGAGGACTTCTGCGACCACATCGAGTCGCGGCTGCCGCTCGTGCCCCGCTACAGGCAGAAGCTCGCCTTCCCGCGCTTCGAGATGGGCCGCCCGTTCTGGATCGACGACCCGCAGTTCAACCTCGACTACCACGTCCGCCACACGGCGCTGCCGTCGCCCGGGTCGATCGACCAGCTGCGCGGCCTCGCGGGGCGCATCTTCTCCCAGCGACTGGACCGCTCGAAGCCTCTCTGGGAGGTCTGGCTCGTGCAGGGCCTGGAGGACGGCCGCTTCGCGCTGATCTCCAAGACGCACCACTCGCTCGTCGACGGCATCTCCGGCGTCGACATCTCCACGGTCCTGTTCGACCTCTCCCCGGTGCCGGGCGACGAGCCGCAGCAGGAGAACGGCTGGACGCCGGAGTCGGAGCCGTCGCAGGCTCAGCTCGTGGCGGAGGGGGTCAAGGGCCTGCTCAAGACGCCCGCCGACCTCGCGGGCCGAGCGGCCGGGGCGCTCCAGCATCCGGGCCGCACGGTTGAGAACGTGCGCGAGGCGGCCGAGGGCATCGGCGAGGTCCTCTGGGCGGGTCTGAACCCGGCGCCGGACCTGCCGATCAACACCCCGATAGGCCCGCACCGCCGGCTCCGCTGGATCAAGCGGCCGCTCGACGAGTTCAAGGGCATCAAGAACGTGCTCGGCGGGACGGTCAACGACGTGGTCCTGACGGTCGTCGCGGGCGGGCTCGGCCGCTGGCTCGAGACGAAGGGAGTGCGCAGGGAGGGCCTCGAGCCGCGCGCGCTCGTTCCCGTGTCGATCCGCGCCGAGGACGAGCGCGGCGCCCTCGGCAACCGCATCGCCGCGATGAGGGCGCCACTGCCGGTCTACGTGCGCGACCCGATCGAGCGGCTGAGGATCGTGCGCGAGGCGATGGGCGGGCTGAAGGAGTCGAAGCAGGCTCTGGGGGCCGAGGTGATCGCCGGGCTGGAGCGCTTCGCGCCGCCCACGCTGCTGGCCCAGGCCTCGCGCGTGAACTTCTCCACACGGCTCTTCAACCTGATCGTGACCAACGTGCCCGGCCCGCAGTTCCCGCTCTACCTGCTCGGGCGGGAGATGCAGGAGCTGGTCCCGGTCGCGTTCCTACCCGAGAACCAGGCGCTTGCCGTGGCCGTCATGAGCTACAACGGCAACATGGAGTTCGGCCTGCTGGGCGACTACGACGCGATGGCCGACCTCGACGTGCTGGCCGGCTTCATCGAGGAGTCGCTGGAGGACCTGCTCGCCGCCGCCCGGGAGCGGGCGCCCGCTCCCGCCAAGACCTAGGTTGGCTCTCCTCAAGGCCTGCCTCAACGGCGCCCGGAGCCGCGACGAGCATCCGGCCGTGCCGCACACGCCGGAGGAGCTCGCCCGTGAGGGCCGCGACGCGGTCGACGCCGGCGCCCGTGTCCTCCACCTGCACGCCTACGACGACTCGGGCGGGGAGACGTTCGCGGCCGAGCCCTCCGCCGCCGCGCTCCGAGCCGTGCGCGAGGCATGCCCGGGCATCCCTCTGTCGCTCAGCACATCGGCCGAGATCGAGTCCGACCCCGCGCGGCGGCTCGAGCTGATCGGCGGCTGGACGGAGCTTCCGGAGCTGGTGACGGCCAACCAGGGGGAGCCGGGCATCACCGAGCTGTGCGAGCACCTGATCGAGCGTGGCGTGGGCATCGAGGCGGGCCTCCTGGAGCTGTCCGACGCCAAGGCCTTCGTCGCCTCCGGCCTCGCCGATCGCTGCGTCCGCGTTCTGCTCGAGCCGCTGGACGCCGACCCCCACGTCGCGGTCCAGCACGCCGCAGTGATGGAGACGGTCCTCGCCGAGGCCGGGATCGGGCTGGAGCAGGTCCACCACGGCGACGGCGTGGCCACCTGGAGCGTCATGGAGCGCGCCGTCCCGCGCGGACACGGAATCCGGGTCGGGCTCGAGGACACGACGGTCCTGCCGGACGGCCGCCGGCCAGCGGGAAACGGCGAGCTCGTCCGGGTCGCCGCGGCGATGCTCGACTAACGCCGCTTCTTCACGACGAGCCGCGCGTCCGCGTGGCGGGGCGCGGCCTCGCGGTTTCCGGCCTCGTCGGTGGCGCGCGTATAGAAGCGGTAGGTGCCCCTGCGCAGCTTCAGCAGCGCCGAGTGGCGCCGGCTCCGGTGCCGGATTCGCCGCCAGCGGCCGTGCCCGCGGCGCATGTACAGGTCGAAGGAGCGGATGCCCGAGGCGACGAGGCCTGCCCGCCCCGCCGGGTCCGACCCCGACCACCGGATCCGGACCTTGATGCGCCGGCGTCCGCGCCGCAGCCGGGCGCGCTTGCGCGACCGGGCGCGGGACGAGGGCGGGTTGCGGTCGATCCTGCGGGCGGAGGAGATGGCCGCCCCGGCGTTGACGATCCCCCAGCCCAGGTCCGCGTTCCAGCCGCCCGAACGGCGGGCGGTCTGCTTGATCAGCTTCAGCCGGTCGTGGACCGTGAGCCACGGGTTCAGGTCGGCCACCAGCGCCGCCAGGGCGGCGACCTGCGGCGTGGCCATCGACGTGCCCTGGAGGTAGGCGTAGCGGTCGTCGCCGTTGATCGTCCTCCGGCACTCGAACAGCGGCGAGTCGCACTCGAGGCCGGTGACCGGCGAGCTCAGCGGCGGATAGGTCGAGATCAATCCGGGCGGCCCTTCCGGGGCGTCGTCGTAGAAGCCGTAGGCGGCAAGCGAGATCTCGTTGCCGTAGCCCGTGCTCGCGCGGGTGTCGAAGTAGTCCGCCGCCGTCACCACGAGGCCGCGGCCGGCGTTGATGTCGGGCGCGTTCTCGGGCTGGAGCTGGGAGGCGGGGGCACCCTGGTCGGAGGTCGAGTCGTTCGACGCCGCCGCCACGAGCACGACGCCCTTGGAGAGGGCGTAGTCGATCGCCTGGTCGAGGGCCGCGCTGGGGCCGCCGCCGCCGAAGCTCATGCTGATCGTCTTCGTGCCCCGGTCGGCGGCGATGCGGATCGCGTCGACGATCTCGTCGTCGGGGATGCCGAACTGGTTGAAGCCGAGCTTGACCACGTTCAGCTTGCAGCCCCAGCCCGCCCCGGCGATGCCCCGCCCGTTGTTGGTGGCGGCGCAGGCCAGGCCGGAGGTGTGGGTGCCGTGGCCGTCGGGATCGGTCAGCGGATCGGTCGTGCCCACGGCGTCCGTGCTGGCGATCTTGCCGGCGAACTCGGGGTGGGAGCCGTCGACCCCGGTGTCGATCACGGCGACCCGGGCACCGGCGCCCGTCGTGAAGTCCCAGGCGCGGTAGAAGCCCTCGCGCTGGAGCGCCCACTGGATCACGCCGCCGCCGGAGACGCCGCCGTACTGGTCCTCCGTGGTGTGCAGCGCCGGGTCGTTCGGCACCCGCCGGAGGACGCGGTACCACTCGCGCGAGACTCCCTTCACCCGCGGGTCGCGCCGCAGCGCGCGGATCGCGGCCACGGACCCGCGAACCGGAGTGACGCCGAGCCGCGGGACGCCGCGCCCCGCGCGCCGCACGCCGGTCCGGGCGAACAGGCTCGCGGAGGAGCGGACCCCGGCCTGGCTGCGGAAGACCACGAGCCAGCGGCCCGTCGGCCTCGCCTTCTCGGCGGCCTGGCTCGGCGCCGCCACGAGGAGGACGAGAGCCGCGGCCAGCACGGCGGCTAGCGGCGCCCTACCCATATCGACCAGTTTGAACGCCCGAGGGGCCTCGAGGTCGCGGTTCCGGGTAGGTTTCGGCGCGGCATGGCCGAGCAGCTCGCCGAAGCGAACGGCATCCAGATCGCCTACGAGACGTTCGGCGATCCCGCAGATCCGCCGCTGCTCCTCGTCATGGGGCTGGCGTCCCAGATGATCCTCTGGGACGAGGAGCTGTGCGGGATGTTCGTCGAGCGCGGCTTCCACGTCATCCGCTTCGACAACCGGGACGTCGGCCACTCATCGCACGTCAGGGGCGGCGGAAAGCCGCGCGTCCTGCGCGCCATGGCCGGGATCACGAGGAACCCCCACTACACGCTCGACCATCTGGCCGACGACGCCTTCGGCCTGCTCGACCAGCTCGAGATCGAGGCCGCGCACGTCGCCGGCGCCTCGATGGGCGGGATGATCGCCCAGACGATGGCCATCCGGCGGCCCGAGCGCGTCCTCTCGCTCGCCTCGATCATGTCGACCACCGGAAACCGCCGGGTCGGCATGCCCCGGCTGCGGGCACTCGGGCTGCTGCTGCGCAAGGCGCCGCGCGATCGCGACTCCTACGTCGAGTACGTGGCCGGCATCTTCAAGGTCATCGGCTCGCCCGGCTACGACCGCGACGAGACCTGGATCCGCAAGCTGGCCGGCGAGAGCTTCGACCGCGGCGTCGATCGCGCCGGTCCCGGTCGCCAGCTGGTGGCGATCCAGGCGTCCGGCGACCGCACCCGCGCGCTGGCTGGCGTCCGCTGCCCCACCGTCGTGATCCACGGAACGGACGACCCGCTCATCCCGGTCCGCGCGGGTCGGGCGACCGCTCGCGCGATTCCCGGGGCGGAGCTCATCGAGATCGAGGGTATGGGCCACGACCTCCCTCCCGAGCTCTGGCCGCGGATCGCCGACGCCGTGGAGCGCAACGCCCAGCGCGAGCGAGCGGCGGAGCGGAGCCCTGCCTAGCCGGCGCCTACTGGCGCCACTCGCGCAGGCCGAACTCGTAGCTCCCCACGCTGACGGCGGCCTGGCAGACGGCGTAGACCGTCGCGCAGAGGATGAGGTAGGCGATGAAGCCGGTCGTGTGGATGCCCGCGAAGACGAGGATCGCCGCGAGTGCCAGCCAGCCCACGAACCGCCAGTTCGGCTCGATCGGCCGGCGCTGGTCGTCGGCCGGAACGCGGTCGTCTATGAGCACGGCTCTCAGGGTACGCTGATCCCGCAGATGCGCCGCCTCGCCTTTCTCGTCCCATGCTTGCTCCTCGCCCTCCCCGGCTCCGCGCAGGCGGCCAAGGTCTCGCTGGGAGGCCCCGCGGGCGACTACTTCGACGGCCCCAACCTGGACTACACGGCCGGCGCGGGAGAGGCCAACGACGTGACCGTGTCGGTTGCGAGCGACCACAGCGTGACCGTGCGCGACGCGGGCGCGCCGCTGACGGAGGGCAGCGGCTGCGCCAAGGTGGACGCCCACACGGCGCGCTGCTCGACGGCGACCGGCTCCCCCACAATCGAGTCCGCCAGCGTCAGCCTGGGCGACCGGGACGACCGCGCGACCCTCTCCGTCCCCCGGGCCGCCGGCTGGGGAGCGCTGGGAGTCGACGGCGGCCCGGGCGCGGATGCGGTCGACGCCTCGGCGGTGATCGACGTGGTCGATCCCAAGGAGGAGTTCGGGGCGCTCAGCGTCGACGGCGGCACCGGCGACGACCACCTGATCGGCGGGCCGGGCCACGACACGCTTACCGGCGGCCGCGGCGCCGACCGGCTCGAGGGCGGCCCGGGCGTCGACACGCTCGACGGGGACGGCGCCGCCGGCGGGCCGTTCGGCTCCGATCGTCTCGACGGCGGCCGCGGCAGCGACACCGTCACGTACGAACCGCGCCGCAGAGGCGTACGCGTGGATCTGGCCGGCCATCGCGGAGGCGGCAGCGGGGAGCGGGACTCGCTGCGCTCGATCGAGAACGTGATCGGGGGCAATGGGCGCGACGTGCTCGAGGGCGACGGCCGCGCCAACGAGCTCGCGGGCTCGGGGGTCCTGTTCCAGCACCGTGGCAGCGGCGATCGGCTCGTGGGGCGTGGCGGCAACGACACCCTCTTCGACTTCGGCGGCGCCAGCCGCCTCGACGGAGGACCCGGGCGGGACGAGGTGGCGGGGGTGAACGCGCGCGACCGGGTCCGCTGCGGCCGTGGCCGCGACCGCATATCGGAGTTCAATCGCGTGCTCATGGCGCCCGACTGCGAGCGGATGGACACCCAGAGCTACCGCTACTCGCGCCTGGTGGTGCACGGGAGTAGCGCCAGGATCCGGACCGGGCTCGTCCCAGATGCCGGCCGCTGCAAGGTCAGGCTGACGCTACG
The DNA here is from genome assembly GCA_045805365.1 of Thermoleophilaceae bacterium. Lineage (GTDB taxonomy): Bacteria > Actinomycetota > Thermoleophilia > Solirubrobacterales > Thermoleophilaceae > DASXBA01. Next base: position 1,619 of record JBJMLJ010000247.1, on the reverse strand, counting down.
GTCGCGCGGAGGTCGTCTCTACGGCCGGACGCGCTTCCACGGCAGGAGACGCCTCAGGATCCGGCTGACCCGGGCGGGCCGGCGCGCGGCATCGCTCCACCGGGTCGCCTCGGTGGACGCCTTCGAGCGCTGCGGCGATACGCACGACCGCTGGCGCGTTCGTTTCTAGATTTCGAAGAGAGCAAGCGCGAGCAGGAATGCCAACAGGCATGTGCCGCCCATCGCGTACAGGCGCATCAATGGCCCGGCCTCGCCCGCAAGCACGTCGAGATAGCCGGGCTTCGTGTTATCCGGTTCCACGAGGCCAGTCCGGTCGGGTGCGAATCCTGTTCCCACCCTAGTCGACCGTGTGGTCGGGAGCCAGTCGGCGGGCGAGCGCGAGCGTCTCTTGGTCCAGGGCCTCCTCCTTCCCGGCGCCATACGCGTCGCGGAGCGCCTCGATCACGTCACCTGCGGTCGTGCCGGGGAGCTCGTCGCTGATCGCCCCCGCGGTGGCGGGATCCCAGTCGAGCCGCAGGGCGGCGTAGACCGGCACCAGGGCGTCCCGGACCAGGTCCGCGCCGTCGACGACGATCACGCCCCCGACGTGCACCCCGCCGGCGATCAGCCGCTGCCCGAGGCCCGCCAGCTTCGTCCGGCCGCCGGCGTTGATGCTGTAGCCCCCGGGGCAGTACTCGCCCGGCACCTCCCCCACCCTGGCATCGACCCCGAGCCGCCGAAGGGCCGCCGTGACCACCGCCGCCGAGCGTTCGAAGCGCTCGTGGATGCCGGGGCGTGGGTCCGACTCCGGGATGGCGTGGGCGAGCGAGACGGTGCCCTCGTGGAAGACGGCCGCCCGTCCCCCGGCGAGCCTGAGGACCGCCTCGAAGCCGGCCTCCCGCGCCGCCCGTGCCGCCGCCGGGTACTCGGCGGTCACGGCATCCTGCTTGCCGAAGGCCACCATCCGGCCGGGACGGCCCAACCGCAAGGTCTCGGGGAGCGCGCCGGCGGCCACCCGCTCGAGCAGTCCGCGCGCCACCGCCGTGTCGAGGACGGGATCGTCCGGGAACGAGTCCGTGATCAGCCGCAGGATCCCCACGCTATCGTCCGCTCGCCCGTGAGCCTCATCGACGATCTCCTGAAGCGCAACGCCGCCTACGCCGAGGGCTTCGGCGCCGGCGAGCTGGAGGCCCCGCCGGCCCTGGCGCTGGCGGTCGTCGCCTGCATGGACGCCCGGCTCGACGTCCACCGCATCCTCGGCCTGCGCGAGGGCGAGGCGCACGTCATCCGCAACGCCGGCGGCGTGGTGACCGACGAGGTGATCCGGTCGCTCGTCATCTCGCAGCACAAGCTCGGCACCCGCGAGGTGATCCTCATCCACCACACGAGGTGCGGCATGGAGGGACTCGACGAGGAGGCGTTCGGATCCGAGCTCGACGAGCGGGCGGGCGGCGCTGCGCGCGGCTGGAGCATCGCCGCGTTTGAGGACGTCGAGCAGAGCGTGCGCGCCTCGATGGAGCGGCTGCGCGGGAGCCCGTTCATGCTCCACACGGACGCGATCCGCGGCTTCGTCTACGAGGTGGAGACCGGCAGGCTGCGCGAAGTGCCGGCCTAGAACCCGAGCGCGAACTTCGCGTCCT
>JBJMLJ010000246.1:0-7365 GCA_045805365.1 Thermoleophilaceae bacterium | reverse complement strand
TCGCCTGGTCGAGCCGCTCCTGGTAGTCGCGCACGTTCTGGAGGGCGATCGCGAGCTGGCCCACGAGCAGGCGCAGGAGCGTGATCTCCTCCTCGTCGAAGCGATCGCTGTTCGGCCGGATCAGGGTGACGAGGCCGAGGCGGGTGTCGCGCCGGATCAGCGGCAGACGGACGACCTGGCGGCCTCCGCGCTCGATGAGCTCGGGGATCTCGCCGCGGTGGTCGGGCACGTCAGACCAGACGGCCTCGCTCTGCCAGCGGCCGGTGATGGCGCGCAGGGCGAAGCCGTCGTCGTGCTCCTCGTGAACGGCGGCGCTGGTGGCGCGCGCCCCGATTCGCAGGACCTCGAGCCCGCGATCGATGATGGCGTCCTCCTCGAAGCTCTCGGTGAGCGTCGCCGCGAGGCCAGTCAGCGCCTCGAGGTCCTCGTTGCGCCGGGTGGCGACGGCACGCACCCGCCGTTCCAACGCGGCCGTGCGCCGGTTGGCGACGACCAGGTAGGCCTGACGGGCGAAGCCGAGGCCGAGCGCGATCAGGAACCAGGTCCCGAAGAAGGCGATCGGGCCGAGCCGAACGCCGTGCAGGCTGATCTCGAGGATCCCCGGTCCGGCGAAGGCGAGCACCACGGGGAGCGGGAAGAGGGCTCGCGCATAGGGCCAGCGGACGTCCTCGTTCTTGCTGCGCGGGTCCTCGGAGCCGTCCTCCCGGATCGTGGCAAGGACGAACCAACCTCCCGCGGCGGCCCAGAGCGCGGCGGTCGCGCCGGCGGGCACCGAGATCTGGCCGGCGGACTCGGCGGCGACGAGGCCGTCGCCGAGGACCGCGGAGACGAGCAGGGCGACGATCGGAGCCCCGATCTTCCAGCCGACGCTGCCGGCGGCCGGCAGGGCGAGCAGAAGGGCCAGCAGGTCGCCGAGGAAGACGATGGTGAGCATGGTGTCGCCGTGGGCGATGCCCGGCACGGCCACGTAGTAGAGGCCGAGCGCCAGCACCAGGAACCCGACGAGCAGGCCGTCGAAGAGCTGCTCGGGCTTGGCCCGCGGCCAGCCGAAGCGGGCGAGCTGAACGGCGCCGCAGACGAGGGCGACCGTCCCCGCGAAGCCGATGTAGAAGGCGCCCTTGAGGCTCAGGTTCGCGAGAGCCGAAAAGACGGCGATGGCGCTCGCAGTGGCAGCCGCCCCCATCCCGACGGAGAGCCACAGCCAGATCGCCCGCCGGGAGGGCGCATGGCGCGCGGCGGCCAGCCCGGCGGCGGCGGCCAGCCCGAGAACCAGAGCAGGGAGGGCGAAGACGATGTCGCCGACGTCCACGCCGAGGACGGGCAGCAGAAACGGCCCGGCCGCGATCGCGATCACGAACAGCGCCGAGACGTCGTTCGACGACGAGGGGGAGGGATTCCTCTCGGGACTGGCCACCAAGAGCACATATCGACCCGCGCCTAGTGCTTCTTGAGACAAGAGCGCCTACTTCAAGTGAGACCCCGCTAATGCCGAGATTGGGCCCATGGAGTTTGTTCATCGCTGTCACTTCTGCGGCTGGGAGCGCGAGACGCACTCGCCGACGATCCTCGAGCCGCACTGCTCACGCTGCGGCTGCCTGCTCGACTCCGGCCGCCGCGAGGACTTCCGCCCACCCCAATCCGTGGAGCTGAGCTTCGGCCGCGGCCTTCATGTGCCGCCGAGGACCGCCCGAGGGCTGCGCGTGGGAGCCTTCGGCGCCGCGCTCTTCACCGCCGCCGCAACCGGGTTCCACGCCGGTGGGCCCTGGATGGCGCTCGGGCTCTTCGGCGCCACCGGGCTGGCGATCACGCCTGCGCTCGTACGCGGCTGACTCTCAATCGAGCCAGGCGGGCTCGTCGAAGCCGCCGTACTCCTGGATCGCGCCGAAGATGTGCTGGACGACGCGGGTGCTTCCGACTCGGATCGTGCAGACCCCAAAGGGAAGTTTGTTACGAGCCTGCCCGCTGCTCGACGTCGGCATGTGATTGAGCGTGTGCTTCCGAACGCAGGACGCGGGTAGCTCCAGCCACTCGAGCCAGTAGCGCTCGATCTCAGCAATCGAGAGGCCGTTGTTGGTGTAGACGTTGATGCTGAAGGCGATGCTTTCGAGGTCGACCTCGAGGCTCTCCGTGAGGAAGCGTCGAAACAGCACCAGCATCGGTCGGATAGGCGCGAACTCGGATAGAAACGGCCGTCCGTACAATCGGCCCCGCCCGGCCCCGTGGTGTAATGGCAGCACGCGTGGTTTTCGTCCACGAAGCGCGCGTTCGATTCGCGTCGGGGCTATCGCTCAGCGGTTCGAAAAACGAGCGCTACGCCGTCTCCGCCTCCGGCTCGTAGCCCCCGCACGAGGCCGCGAAGACCAGCAGCGCCGCCCCGACGCCCGGCCAGTGGCTCGTCACGAGCATGACGATGGTTCCCGCCACGCCGCCTGCCAGCGCCGAGAAGAGGACGTAGCCGATCGGCAGGCTGAGGAGGCGCGCGGTCACGACCGTGCAGGCAACCCAGGCGACCGGGCCGACCAGGAAGCCCCAGTCCTTGAAGAAGTCGTGCGGCAGCGGCAGTGCTATGAGCACGCCGGCGAGCACCGCGACGCCCGCCGCCTGCACCGCCAGCGACAGCCAGAAGAGCCGCGAATTCACGGGCCGGATACTAGGAGGCCGGGGAAAGCCCGCCGGTAGACTCGGCCGCCGGAGGGCGGTTAGCTCAGTTGGGAGAGCGCCTCGTTTACACCGAGGAGGTCACTGGTTCGAGCCCGGTACCGCCCATTCAGCCCCGCTTGCGGCCGATGGTCAGCAGGTACTCGGAGGGGACCTCCAGCTTGCCCTCGCCGGCCTGGTTCCACTTCTCGAACAGGGTGACGAGGTCACTCCGCAGGGCGGGCCAGTCGTCGCCGAGCGCGGCCTTGGCCGTCACCACCGGGCCGAACTTCTCCTCGTAGTAGGTCGTGAAGCTGTCGGCGTCGCCGTCGTGGAGGAAGACAACCGTCTCGTGGTGGAACTCGAGGTCCAGACCGTGCGGCTCGAGCATCTCGCGCGCGTGGCCCTCATCGCCCCAGAGGCCGGGCGGCTGGGCGAAGTCGGGCGCTGCGGGGAGGTGCTTGCCCATGGTCGCGAACAGCTCGCCGGCGAAGCCCGTCGGCCTCCAGGTCGCGGTGCCGACCGCCCCGCCGGAGCGGCAGACGCGCGCGAGCTCGGCGCCGGCGCGCTTGTGGCGCGGGGCGAACATGTGGCCGAAGGTCGAGAGGACGCGGTCGAAGCTGCCGTCGTCGAAGGGCAGGGCCTCCGCGTCGGCCTCCACCCACTCGATCTCCACCCCGGCCTCGGCGGCGCGGCTGCGGCCGGTGTCGAAGTGATCCGGCACGAGATCCGAGGCGACGACCTGGGCGCCGCGCAGCGCCGCCGGGATGGCGACGTTCCCGCCGGTCCCGGCGCCGACGTCCAGCACCTCCATGCCCGGGTCGATGCCCACGCTGTCGAGCACCTTCGGCCCGACGGATGCAACGAGGTTGGCGACGTCATCCCACTCGCCGGCGCCCCAGACGGCCTTGTTGCGCTGCCTGAGCTCGGCGGCCACATCAGTCATTTCTGTCTCCTCGACGCGAGTCCGGGGCGACTCTAACCGACGCCGGCGCCTTCGAGGATGACCCGCGCGACCAGCTCGGGGTCGTCCCAGGTCGGAATGTGGCCGCAGCCGGGCAGGTCGACCATGCGCGCGCCGGGCACATCCCGCTTCGGCCGGATGACGAGCCGGTCGAACTCGGCCCAGGCCAGCGTCACCGGCACCCCCAGGTCCTCGATCTTCTCGACGAGCTCCGAGCGCATGGCGCGGTTCGCGGCGACGAACGCCGGAGCCTTCGCGTAGGCGCGGACGAGCCGCCCGGCCGCCTCCCCCGGAACCCGCTCGGGATGGGCCACGGCGCCGCCCAGCAGGACCCCCCGGCCGCGCGCGCTGCGCGAGAGCAGCGGCACGAGCGGCAGCGCCAGCCGCGCCAGCGTTCGCGGCTCGAGCCCCCGCCGGGGCCCCAGCGGCCGCGACCAGAAGCCCGCCGGCGAGAGCCCGGTGACCGAGCGGGCCCGCCCGGTCCGGGCCAGCTCGATCGCCACCCACGCGCCGAGCGAGTTGCCGACCAGGTGCGCCTCCCCGACTTCGAGCGAGTCGAGGAACGCGGCGATCCCCGATGCCAGGCCGGGCGGAGTCGGCTGGGAGCCGTTCGCGAGCGCCGGCGAGTCGCCGAAGCCCGGCATGTCGACGGCGATCACGTCGCGCTCCTCGGCGAGCCGCTCCAGGACCGGCTCCCAGACGACGCTCGATCCGCCGAGGGGGTGCAGCAACACGAGCGGCTCGCCCGCGCCGCGGCGGACGTAGTGGAGGCTCATGCGAGGGCGTTCAGGGCGGAAGAGGCGAGGCCGCGAGCCGTCACGTTCGGCACGGCGCGCAGCATCGCAGGTAGATTCCCCGGGGTCACCGTCTCTCCGAGGGAGGAGCGCTTGGATCCCAGCCGCCTGAAGTCGATTCCGCTTTTCAAGGACATACCCGACGAAGAGCTGCGGGAGATCGCCACCTTCGCCGACGAGGCATCCGTGCCGGAGGGCAGCCACCTGGTGGAAGAGGGCGACTACTCATACGAGTTCATGGCGATCGAGGAGGGGCAGGCCGAGGTGCTGCGCGACGGCCAGCACGTCGCGGACCTGGGTCCCGGCGACTTCTTTGGTGAGATGGGCCTGCTCGAGAAGGACCGCCGCAGCGCCACCGTGATCTCCAAGAGCCCGATGCGGATCATCACGCTCACCGGCTGGGACCTGAAGCGGATGGAGAAGAGCATGCCCGAGGCCGTCCAGCAGATCCGCCAGACGATGGAGGCGCGGCGCCCGGGGTAGTCCGTCGTACCTGAGCAGGGATCCCGCCGCGCGCCGCCGCTTCGCGGCGCTCGTGGCGGTCGCGCTGCTGGCGACCATCGCGGGTGTGATCGCCGGAGCGGACGGCGGGGACGATGGTGGAGGACAGGCAAGCCCGGAGCAGCCCGCGGCGGCGAGACTCCCGCTGCGCGTCCAGGTCGGGCAGCTGATCGTCTCCTCGTTCGACGGCACGCGGCTGCCGGCCTGGCTACGTCGGCGGCTCCGCGCCAGGGAGACCGCAGGGGTGATCCTGTTCGGCAACAACGTGGCCTCGCGCCAGGCGCTGCGGCGGCTCGACCGAACCATGCAGCGCGCCGGCCATGGAGGGCTCCTCGTCATGACCGACCAGGAGGGCGGCCCGCTTCGCGGCCTCGCCTTCGCCGGTCCGGTCGCCGCTCAGCCGGACCAGGGCTCGGCCGCGCAGATCGGGAGCGTGGCCAGGAGCGCGGCGCGCCAGCTCGAACGCGCGGGCGTGAACGTCGCGCTGGCGCCCGTCGCCGACCTGCCGACCGGCGCGACGATGCGGCCGCGCGCGTTCGCCAGCCCCGTCTCGGCCCGGGTGGGGGCGTCGGTCCGCGGCTGGCGGCGCGGCGGGGTGGCGGCCACCGCCAAGCACTTCCCGGGCCTCGGGTCCGCCGGCGGTAACACCGACCGCGGCCTCGTCACGATCGGGCTGTCGCGACGCGCGCTCGAGCGGGACCTGAGCCCGTTCCGGGCGGCCATCCGGGCTCGCGTACCGCTCGTGATGGCCTCGCACGCGCTCTATCCGGCATACGACCGCCGCCGGATCGCGTCGCAGTCGAGCGCCATCCTCACCCAGCTGCTTCGCCAGCGGCTCGGCTACGACGGCGTCATCGTCACCGACAGCATCGAGGCGCAGTCGGTGGTGCAGCGATCGTCCGTGGCGGCCGCCGCGGAGCGCTCCATCGCCGCGGGCGCCGACATCGTGCTCACGACCGGCTCGGCCAGCTGGAAGCTGATCTTCCCCCGGCTCCTGCGGCGGGCGCGACGCTCAGCGGCGTTCCGCCGGAGAGTGGAGGAGTCGGCCGAGCGCGTGCTGGCGCTCAAGCGCCAGCTGGGTCTGCGCGTTCCATAGCCGCCACCACCAGGTCGGCGAGTTGGCTCAAGACCGGCTCGCGGACGAGGTCGTCATGTGGGCCCGGAAGGCGCTCGACCGCGAGCGGGTGCGTGAGGGCCCGTGAGAAGACGGGCCGCGGGTCGCACAAGTCAGGGCGCCTCTCCTCCGCGAGGAACAGGGTCACGGCGCCCTCGTAGCGTCCCGGGCGATAGGCCCTGAACGCGTCCCAGCCGACCTCTTCCAGCTCCTGTAGCAGGGGTGGCAGATCCCAGTCTGGCCGCGGCGGCGCCACCGGCGCGGCGGGAAAGGTTCGCCGGACCGCCCGCCGCGCGTATTGAGGCAGGCGCGTCCGTGGCGCCGCGAGCCCGGAGCGCAGAAACCGCCAGGGACGCGCCGCGCGGAAGGCCCAGCGCCGCAGCCGCGGCAGGTAGGCGTAGTGGACGTCGGTGTCAACCAAGCCGATCCAGTCGACACGCTCGCCCGCGTCGCGCAGCTGGCGGCCCATCTCGAGAGCAACGAGCCCCCCGAACGAGTAGCCCACGAGGGTGTAGGGACCGTCGGGCTGCACGGAGCGAATTGCCTCCAGGTAGGTCTCCGCCATCTCCTCGACGCGCGTCTGCGGCTCTTCGCCTGGGTCGAGGCCGCGGGCCTGCAGGCCATAGACGGGCCGGTCCGTTTCGAGAGCGAACGCAAGACCTCGAAGCATCAGGACGTCCCCGTTGAGGGTGTGTGTGAGGAAGACAGGGCGCCCGGCGGTCCCGGGGCGCAGACTCACGAGGGTCGGGACTCGCTGGTCGGCGGGGCTGTCGATCACTGCCGCCAGAGCGGCCGGTGTCCGCGCCCGCAACAGCGTCGAGAGGGGCAGGTCCACGCCCATCTGGTCGTGGATCGCCTGGAAGACGCGCGCCGCGGCCAGCGAGGTTCCACCGAGGTCGAAGAAGTCGTCGTAGGACTGGAGAGAGCCGACGCCGAGGACGGTCCTCCAGATGGCGCACAGGCGGACCTCGGTCGGCGCGTCATCGCGGGCCGGGGGCGTCTCCGCCATCTGGCGCCGGCGCTCCGCGGCTGCGCGGACGGCGTCTGTGATCGCCTCCAGCGAGGACGGGTTGCGCAGCGCGTGGACATTGCCCGCCGGGAGGCCCTCGGCTGCGTCCCGCGCGGCGCGCTCCGAGCGCTTGCCACTGTGGGTAGTCGGCAGGTCGTCGACCTGCACGATGAGCTCTGGCACGTGCGCGGGCGACGCGTTCCGTGCGATCGCCCGACGGATGCGCACGACGAGCCGCCCGTCGAGCCGTTCGCCGCGCCGAAGCACGACGAGCAGCACGATCCGGGAGCCGGCGGGCGAGTCGGGGACGACCTGCTCCACGGCCATGGCCTCGGCGACCTCGGGA
>JBJMLJ010000245.1:0-5064 GCA_045805365.1 Thermoleophilaceae bacterium | reverse complement strand
GCGCTGGCGGCCGCCCTGCTGAACGGCGGCGGCCGGGCGCTCCCGCTCTAGCCGCGAGCTGATCGGTCCGATCCACGCATAGCGTGGACTAGGCCGATCAGCGGCAAGAAACCTTGCACCGAGGCGCGTCGGCGAGGCTCGACCTCCCACCTCCTACCCAGCCGGTTTTCCGCATCGCAGAGCCAAAGCCTGCCCCCGGCAGTCAAGCCAACCACGGCCGCCGGACGGAAAGTGGGAAATCGTGTTGCTAAGTGGGAGAAAGTGGGGTACGGTGGCAAAAGCAATCAAGGACCGGAGTGGCGGGGCTCCTCCCACTCCGCCACTTCGGTCCGAAGCCTTGACCGCGAGGGAACTTGGCATTCCGGGGCCACTACGAACACTCGCTGGACGCGAAGAACCGGCTCAGCATCCCCGCCAGGTTTCGGGCCGCGTTCTCATCCGGAGTTGTTCTCGCCAAGGACCCGGAGCCCTGCGTGACCATCTGGCCGACCGAGACACACGAATCGATCATCCAGCGCGCGCTGAGCGGCCTGAACCCGATGGGCTCGCGCTACCGCACGCTCAGCCGCTTCTACCAGGGCAACTCCTGGGACATGGACCTCGACTCGGCCGGCCGCGTGACCCTGCCGCCGCAGCTGCTGGCCTACGCGGCGCTCGAGAAGGAGGTCGTCGTGGTGGGCGTCGGCGACCACCTCGAGGTGTGGGGACGGGGGCGCTGGGGGTCGCAGCAGGAGAGCCTCGATTCGCAGATCGAGGAGGTGACGGAGCAGCTTGGCGATCCTTCTTGACATGACGAGCTCTCACGTCCCCGTTCTCGCGGGCGAGCTGATCGACCTCACCGCGCCGGCTCCCGGCGAGATCGTGGTCGACTGCACGTTCGGCGCGGGCGGCCACTCGCGCCTGCTGGCGGAGCGGATCGGCGCCGACGGAACGCTCGTCTGCATCGACCGCGACCCCGCGGCCGAGGAGCGCTTCGCCGAGTTCGCCGACGAGGTGATCTGCGAGACGCGCTTCCTGCGGATGGACTTCGTCGACGCCCTGCGCGAGCTCGCGGAGGAGGAGCTGGCCGCCGACGTGGTGCTGTTCGACCTCGGCATCTCCTCGATGCAGGTCGACGCGCGCGAGCGCGGCTTCTCCTACGCCTACGACGCGCCGCTCGACATGCGCATGGACCCCCGCGAGGGGCCCGATGCGCGCGAGCTGGTCAACACGCTCGACGAGCCGACCCTCGTCCAGGTCCTGCGCCGCTACGGCGAGGAGCCGAACGCCCGCGCGATCGCGCGAGAGATCGTTCGCCGCCGGCAGCGCGAGCCGTTCGACACGACTGGCGAGCTCGTCGAGGCCATCGAGGCGGCGATCCCGGCGGCCGTCAGGAGGCGCTTCGGCGGCGGCCACCCGGCAAAGCGCGTGTTCCAGGCGATCCGGATCGTGGTCAACCACGAGCTCGACGACCTCGACGCCGGGCTACCCGAGGCGTGGGACCTGCTGCGCCCGGACGGCCGGCTGGCGGCCATCTCCTTCCACTCGCTCGAGGACCGGCGGGTGAAGCGCTTCCTGGCCGAGAAGGCGCAGGGCTGCATCTGCCCGCCCGACTTCCCGATCTGCGTCTGCGGCCGGACGCCCGAGGCCGACCTGCTCACACGTCGCGCGGTGATGCCGACGCCGGGCGAGGTGGCCCACAACCCGCGCGCCCGCTCCGGACGGCTGCGCGCGGCGCGCAAGCTTGCGGACGGGGCCGGCTGATGGCTCGCGGTGCTGCTCCGGCGGCCGCGCGTCCGGCCACCCGCAGGCGCTCCTCCACCGCGCCGGTCCGGCGGCCGGTTCCCCGGCGAGTGTCCGGTCCGGCGGTTGGCGGCGGCGCGGTCGCGATTCCCGGACGCGTGCTGCGCGGCCCGTTCGCGCGCGCGGCGCGGGCGCGGACGAGCACCGTGCTCGACGCGCTGCTCCAGGGCCGGGCGTGGATCGCGCTGGTGGCCGTCCTGCTCGTCGGGATCGTCTTCTTCAACGTCGACCTGCTGGAGCTGAACCGCGACATCGCCCGGACCGCTGACAAGGCGTCGGCGCTCAACCGGGAGAACGCGACGCTGCGGCTCCAGGTCGCGCGGCTGGCGTCGAGCGACCGGATCCAGGCCGTGGCCGCCAGGCGCGGACTCGAGCTGCCGGCCCCCGGGGCGGTGCGCTACCTGCGCCTCCGCCCGGGCGACGCCAGCAGGGCCGCGGCCCGCATGGTCGAGCCCGGCTCGGGGACCGCCACGCCGGTCGTGAGCGGGACGCCCACGCCCGCGCCGCCCGCCCCGACTCCCAGCACGACGGCGACCACCCCGGCGCCAACGGCCCAGAGCCCCGCTGTCCAGAGCCCACAGTCCGGCGCCCAGACCCCACAGCCCGGCGCCCAGAGCCCGGCCCCGCAAACCACGACATCCCCGCCGCCCGCGCCGCAGACGACCGGCTCGCCGAGCGGGGGCGCGGCCACGGGCGGCTAGCCGGTGCAGCTGGTCGAGCGCCGAATCGGGCTGCTGTTCGCGCTCTTCCTTCTGCTCCTCTCGCTCGCCACCCTCCGGGCCAGCTGGCTGACGACGGTCCGCTCCGGCTCGCTGAAGAGCCGCGCGCTCAGCCAGCAGGTCGAGCACATCGACGTGCCCGCGCGGCGGGGGACGATCACCGACAGGCACGGCGTCGAGCTGGCCGTATCCGAGGACGCGATCACCGTCTTCGCCAACCCGTTCCTGATCAAGAACCCCGCGCAGGCGGCGGCCAAGCTCGCACCGATCCTCCACCTGCCGGTCGCCGCGCTGCTGGAGAAGCTGAGCGACCGCGCCAAGGGCTTCGTCTACCTGCGCCGGCAGATGGACGCGAGCGCCGAGGAGCGGATCAAGAAGCTGGCGATCGAGGGGATCGGGACCGTCGACGAGCCGCGCCGGACCTATCCGCAGGGCTCGCTCGCCTCGCAGGTGGTCGGCTCGGTGGGCACGGACGGCTACGGCCTGTCCGGCCTCGAGCAGTCGCGCAACCCGACCCTCCAGGGCGACAACGGCAAGGAGAAGCTCGTCAAGGACGCGCTCGGCGAGCCGGTGAGCATCGTCGAGGTGCAGCGGGCGAAGTCGGGCGAGGACATGCGACTGACTCTCGACGCCGCCCTCCAGGAGCGGACCGAGTCCGTGCTCGCGCAGATCGGCGGCACCTACCGGCCGCGCGGGGCGACCGCGCTCGTCATGGACCCGCGCACGGGGCAGCTGCTGGCGCTGGCCAACTGGCCGCGTGTTGACGCCAACAACATCGGCGGCGCGCCCGCCTACGCGCGTCAGGACCGCGCCGTGGCCGCGAGCTACGAGCCCGGCTCGACCTTCAAGGCCTTCACGGTCTCCGGCGCGCTGTCGCAGGGTCTGATCACCCCGCAGAGCGCCTTCGACCTGCCGCCGAGCATCCGTGTGGCCGACCGGGTGATCGGGGAGGCTCACGACCGCGGCGCCGAGCGGCTCACCGTCGCCCAGATCCTGGCCCAGTCGTCGAACGTCGGCTCGGTGATGATCGGGCTGAGGCTCGGCGCGAAGCACTTCGACCACTGGGTCCGGCGCTTCGGCTTCGGCCATCCCACCGGTGTCGACCTCCCCGGCGAGGCGCCCGGCATCGTGCTCCGGCTGAAGGACTACTCGGGCTCGTCGATGGGCAACATGCCGATCGGCCAGGGCCTGGCGGTCACGCCGATCCAGATGGCCCAGGCCTACACCGCCATCGCGAACGGCGGCGTGATGCACCAGCCCTACGTGGTCCAGGGCGACGAGCATCCCGGGCGGCGCATCCTGAGGCCGCGGGTGGCGAGCCAGGTGTCGCGCATGCTCGAGGGCGTGCTCGGCCCGGGCGGGACGGCGCAGGAGGCCCAGGTCCCCGGCTACCGCCTGGCGGGCAAGACGGGAACCGCCGAGAAGCCGGACGGCCACGGCGGCTACTCGAAGACCAAGTTCGTCGCCTCCTTCATCGGCTATGCGCCCGCCCGCAATCCGCGGCTGCTGGTGGCCGTGATGGTGGACGAGCCCAAGGGCGCGATCTACGGCGGCGTGGTCGCGGCGCCCGCCTTCGAGCAGATCATGGCCTTCGCGCTCCCTTACTTGCGCATCCCTCCTGGCTAGACTGGCCAGTCCTCCATGACCCTGCGTGAGCTGATGGGGAATGGGGCGCCCGAGGTGGAGATCTCCGGGCTTGCCTACACGAGCACGAGCGTCACCCCGGGGGCGCTCTTTTTTTGCGTGCCGGGGTTCACCAGGGACGGGCACGACTTCGCCCCCGACGCGGTGGAGCGCGGCGCGGCGGCGCTGGTCTGCCAGCGGCCGCTCGGGCTCGGCGTCCCGGAGGTCATCGTCGACGACGTTCGCGCCGCCATGGGCCCGGCGGCGGCGGTCTTCTTCGGCGACCCCACGGCGGAGCTGCGGGTGGTCGGGATCACCGGCACGAACGGCAAGACCACCACGGCGTTCCTCGTCCGGCACCTGCTCGACGCGGTCGGGGTCCAGTGCGGCCTGCTCGGCACTGTCAAGCGCGTCGTGGGGGGCGTGGAGGAGGAGGTCGAACGGACGACGCCCGAGGCGATCGACCTCCAGGCCACCTTCCGGCGCATGCTCGACCGAGGCGACAGGGCCTGCGCGATGGAGGTCTCCTCGCACGCGCTCGAGCTCGGCCGCGTGTCGGGGATCCGCTTCGCGTGCCGCGTCTTCACCAACCTCACCCAGGACCACCTCGATTTCCACGAGACGATGGAGGCCTACTTCGCGGCCAAGCGCCGCCTGTTCGAGGAGCCGGGAATATCCGTCCTGAACGGCGACGACGAATACGCCCGCCGGCTCGCGGACGAGCTCGACGACCCGGTGACTTTCTCGCTCGAGCGCGACGCGACCTACCGGGCGCGCGACATCTCCTTCGACGTGAACGGCTCCAGCTTCACCTGCGAGACCCCCGACGGCGCCATCGAGCTGCGCTCGCCCCTGCCGGGGCTGTTCAACGTGCAGAACGTGCTGGCCGCCGTGGCCGCCGTCCGCTCGGTGGGCGTGGAGGTCAGCCCGGACGCGCTCG
>JBJMLJ010000244.1:0-3042 GCA_045805365.1 Thermoleophilaceae bacterium | reverse complement strand
TCGTCCAGCGAGCCGACCGGCACGATCGGGGCAACCGGCCCGAAGGTCTCCTCGCGGAGCAGGTCGGTCTCGGCCGGCGCGCCGGTGATGACGGCCGGCGAGAAGAAGTGGCCGCGCTCGAGCCCGGCGTCGCCCGCGCCGGTCACGAGCTCCGCTCCGCCCGCGACCGCCGCCTCCACCTGCGCGACGACCTTGCCGCGCTGGCCGGCCGAGACCATCGGCCCGATGTCGGTCTCCGCCGCGAGCGGATCGCCGATCACGAGCGAGCGGGTGTGGTCGACGAAGGCGCCGAGGAAGTCGTCGTAGACCTCGCGCGCGACGTAGAAGCGCTCGGCGGACGTGCACACCTGGCCGGCGTTCAGGTAGGCAGCCCAGGCTCCGCCGCGGGCGGCGACGCCGACGTCGCGGGCCACATCCGCGCAGACGATGAACGGGTCCTTGCCGCCCATCTCGAGGTTGATCCGGGCCACCCGCTCGGCGCAGCGCGCGGCGATCGACTTGCCGGTCTCGACCGAGCCGGTGAAGGCGACGCAGTCGACCCGCTCGTCGCCGACGATCGCCTCGCCGACGTCACCGGCGCCCGCGAGCAGGTTCACTACGCCGGCCGGGAGGGGCTCGAGGCAGGGCGCGAGCATCAGCGTCGACAGCGGGGTCAGCTCCGACGGCTTGGCGACCACGGTGTTCCCCGCCGCGAGGGCGGGCGCCAGCTTCCAGGCGAGCAGCAGGAGGGGGTAGTTCCAGGGGACGATCGCCCCGACCACGCCGAGCGGCTCCTTCAGGACGAGAGACAGCTGGGTCGACTCGATCGAGGGGATGACGCGGCCGGCGAAGTTGCGCCCGATCTCCGCGTAGTAGTCGAAGGCGGCTGCGGTCCAGCCGACCTCGTCGGAGTTCTCGATCAGCGGCTTGCCGCCCTCGAGGGTCATCGCGCGCGCGAGCTCGTCGGTGTGGTTGCGAAGCCGGACGGCCAGCTCGTGCAGGAGCTCGCCTCGCTCGACGGCGGGGGTGGCAGCCCAGAGGCCGGCGGCCTCGCGGGCCGCCGCGATCGCGGCGTCGATCTGGGCGCTCGAGGGCAGACCGACGCCGGCGACGGTCTCCTCCGTGGCCGGGTTCTCGACCTCGAGTTGCGCGCCCTCGCCGGCGACCTGCTCGCCGCCTATCAGCAGCCGGGTCTCCATCGGCGCCACCTTACAGCCGGCTGATTACAGTCCCCGCGGCATGCGGACTCCACTCGTCCTGATCGCCCTGCTGGGCGCGCTGGCGCTGCCGGCAGCGGTCGCGGCGAAGACGATCGTGGGCACCCGCCACGGCGATCGGCTGGTGGGAACCGCGCACCGTGACCGCATCTTCGGCAGGGGCGGCAACGACGCCCTTATCGGTGGCCGCGGCAACGACCTGCTGAACGGCGGCCCCGGCAGGGATCGCCTGGCGGGCGGCAGGGGGCGGGATCGGCTCGACGGCGGCAGCGGCCGCGACCGGCTCGACGGCGGCGCCGGCGGCGATCGCGTGCTCGGCCGTAGCGGCAACGACCGCCTCCGCGGCCGGGGCGGAAACGACCGGGAAGGCGGCGGCAGCGGGGCCGACTCGCTGCGTGGCGACTCCGGCAAGGACGTGCTGCGCGGCCAGACCGGCAAGGACCGGCTGGCCGGCGGCTCCGGCGATGACACGGTCGACGGCGGGACGGGTAACGACCGGCTCGATGGCGGCAGCGGCGCCGACGACCTCTTCGGCGGAACCGGCAACGACCGCCTGGTCGGCGGCTCGGGTCAGGACTTCCTCGACGGCGGCGCCGGCGACGACACGCTCATCGGCGGGCCCGACGACAACGAGCTTCGCGGCGGCGCCGGCCACGACACGATCGACGCCCGCAACGGCGCCGAGGACACGATCGACTGCGGCGACGGCATCGACACCGTCTACGTCGACACCGCCGAGGACGGAGTCTCGAACTGCGAGACCGTGGTCTTCCCGCCGGGGGTCCCGCCGACGCCCTAGCGGTGCGCGTGATGCCGGTGATGACGGTGCGCGTGCAGAGCCCGCCTGACCGAGTCCGGCTTGGTGAAGATCTGGTCGTGCCGGCCCTCGAACACCGGGACCTGGTAGCGGTCGGCGAGGTGCTCGAGCGCGGCCAGGTCGTTCTCGTGCGCCCTGGCCGAGTCCTCGACGTCGCCACCGCCGAGCCCGCACGGCTTGGTCGAGATCGCGGCCGGGTCGGGTAGCGAGGGCACCTCGAAGTCGGGATGCGACCAGTCGAAGCTGCGGCCGATGTTGCGGGCGTAGCGATGCCGCTTGTTCAGGTAGCCGAGCCCGAACCGGTAGGAGATCAGCTTGAGGATCGACTCGTGGCCGTACAGCCCGTGGTCGACGCGGAAGCCGTGGCGCTTCCCGCGCGAGTACGGCGACACCGCGACGGGCGGGATCCGGAAGCCCATCTGGCCGAAGTCCTCCTCGATGTTCGAGCTCGCGCGCCCGTCGACGACGCGCGGGGGCCGGACGTGGTCGAAGAAGCCGCCCCACTCGTCGTAGATGACGAAGATGATCCCGCGCCGGTAGTTCGGCGAGTTCATGAACGCGTGGACGACGTCGGACATGAAGGCCTGGCCGAGCCTGGTGTCGCCGAGCGGATGCTCGTCGGCGGAGAGCCCGTCGCCACCGCCTCCGTCCTTGAAGGGCGGGTCGACGATGGCGATGTTGGGCAGCGTGCCCGCCGCGCAGTCCTCGTAGTAGCGCGTGATCGGGTTGGTCCAGGGGACGGCCCGCGGGCCCCAGACCGCCGAGAAGGGCAGGTCCGAGTTGTAGTAGCGGGCGCTCAACCCATGGGCCAGCGCGCGGTCGAAGATCGTCTCCCACTGGTTCCCGCCGGTCGAGAAGGGGGGCGTGTTGTCCTTCCGGCCGCCCGACTGGGCCGACCACTTGTAGTAGCGGTTGGGCCAGGTCGAGGCGAGCAGCGAGCAGAAGTAGCGGTCGTAGAGCGTGTACTTGCGCGCGGCGGCGTGGATGAAGCCGAGCTCGCCGCGGTCGTAGTAGGTGATCGCGAGGTCG
>JBJMLJ010000243.1:0-3734 GCA_045805365.1 Thermoleophilaceae bacterium | reverse complement strand
CAGCGCCAGGACCTGCTCGATGACCTCCGGGAAGTAGCGGTTCATAGGCTTCCCGTTGCGGCTCTGGAGGCGCACCTCGTCGCCGTCGCGGAACGCGATCGTCCGGAAGCCGTCCCACTTCGGCTCGTAGCACCACTCCTCTCCCTCGGGCAGCTCCTTAGCGGAGCGGGCGAGCTGGGGCAGGATCGGTGGCGAGAGGGGGAGGCTCATGACCGGGGGGCGGCCGAGCGGCCCCGGAGGCGGCGGAGCGTGGCGTCGGAGACGCGCGGCGAGATGCCGTGCATCACCCTCAACAGGCCCACGATCGGCGGGTAGTGCACGGCGCGCCGGTCCTTGTCGACGGCCTCGACCACCCGTTTGGCCAGCTCGGCCGGGTCTGCCGCGTCGTCGGCGTGGTACCAGTCGGGCATCTGTTCGCGCTCGTGGGCGTGCAGCTGGCTCTTGATCTCACCGGGGAAGACGGTAGTGACGGACACGCCGGTCCCGGCGAGCTCGTGGCGCAGGGCCTCGGAGAAGGCCCGCTGGGCGGCCTTGGTCGCCCCGTACACGGATGCCCGCGGGAAGGCGCGGAAGCCCGCGCCCGAGGAGACGATCACGAGCTGCCCCCGGCCGCGCTCCAGCATCCCCGGCAGGGCGGCGTCGACGCTGTAGAGCGTGCCCAGCCAGTTGACCCGCGTCATCTGCTCGGCCTTCTCGAGCGGCAGCTCCTGGAACGGCTGGTAGTGGGCGACGCCGGCGTTCGCGACGAGCACGTCGACCTCGCCGAAGCGCTCGACCGCCTCTCCGATCGAATCGCGCTCCGTGACGTCCGCCACCAGCACCTGGTGGCCCTCGCCCGGCAGTGAATCGGCGAGCTCCTTCAGCTCGTCCTGCGACCGGGACGCCAGGCCGAGCAGGCAGCCGCGGGCCGCGAAGGCACGCGCCAGGGACTCGCCGATGCCCCTCGAGGCGCCCGTGATCAGCACGCGAGTCCCGCTCCCCAGCTCCATGGAGACCGCATCCTATGATTGGTGCGGATGTCGCACGAGCAGGCAACAGTCGCCGAGGAGGAGTACCTCCAGATCATCTACTGGCTTCAGGAGGCCGGTCTGCCGATCACCGGGGCCAACATCGCCCGGGCGATGCAGGTCTCCGCTCCCACCGTCCACGAGATGGTCGGCCGCCTCGAGTCGGACGGCTACGTCACCCGCAACGACGACAAGTCGCTCGTCTTCACCGACTCCGGCCACGACCACGCGTCGCAGATCGTGCGCCGCCACCGGCTGATCGAGCGCTTCCTCACCGACATCTTCGACATCCCTTGGGACCAGGTCCACGAGGAGGCCGAGCGGCTCGAGCACTGGATGTCGCCGGTGGTCGAGGAGCGGATGCTGCGGGCGATCGGCGACGCCAAGACCTGCCCGCACGGCCACCCGATCTTCGAGGGCGAGCGCGAGCAGGGGGTCCCGCTCGCGGACGTCGAGGAGGGCGCCGACGTGCGCGTGCTCCGCTTCGAGAACGAGGCCGAGGACCTGCTCCACTACCTGAAGGACTCCGGTCTCAGCCCGGGCCTCGAGGGACGGCTCGTCCGCTCGGACTCGGACGCGGTGGTGGTCGCGGCTAACGGCGACGAGCTCTCGGTCACGCGCAGCGTGGCGGAGACCGTCTCGGTGGTCGCCGACCCCTCACCCGAGCCCCGGACCGCGCTGCCGGAGCAGCTGGTGATGGCGCGCGAGCACTGGGGGCGCTAGGCGCTCTCCCGCGGTCGGCGGCGCTTCCGGCGAACGGCTGCTGGGTAGGAGGGGAAGCGTCCTGCCGTGGTGGTCCTATGGACCCTCTATGCAGGACGCTTCCGCGGATCGGCCGCCTAGGCCCGGCGCGAGCGGAGGTCGAAGTACAGGAGTGTGGAGACGAGCGCCACGAAGGGGGTCGTCACGATCTCGGCGGCCATCTGGCCCACCATGCTCCAGACCGCGCGGTCGGCGGACTTCGCGATCGCCGCGAAGGGCGTGATCAGGACGAAGCTGGGCAGCGTGCCGGCCAGGCTCGTCAGGGCCACGATCCCGAAGGTGCGCCACCAGAGGCCCTCGACCACGCGGCCGCTGGCGCTGAGCGCCGCGGGGCCGTGGGCGTTCTCGAGCACCACGGCCTGGGGCACGAAGTACCAGCGGACCACCAGGTAGAGGCCCGGGATGATCAGCAGGAGCAGGCCGAGCGAGATGCCGAGCGCGGCCAGCAGGACCGCGAGGAAGAGCGGCCTGAACGCGTCGAGTCCCGCCGCCAGCGCGCGCCCGGCGCGCGGCGCTGTGCCGGCGGCTGCGTCGCGAAGCGCGTATATGCAGTTGGCCGTGATCAGCGGCGCGACGACCAGGAAGCTGAGCGCGCCCGGTACGAGCGTCTCGGCGAGGGTGGGGGAGTCGTCGTAGGGGCCCGTGAGCTGGTGCATCCCCACGCCGCGCACGATCAGGTCGGCGGGAATCACGATCGCGGCAGAGACGAGCAGGAAGGTCCCGGCGTGCCGGCCGTAGGTCCGCAGCGCGTCGCCGAAGAGGGCGCCTATGTCTCGCGTGCGACGAAGCTCGAGGCCGTTCACGCAGCGGCGCCGGCGAGCTCCCGCCAGGCCGAGGCGACCCGCTCGACCGCCTCGCGGATGAGTCCGGGGGTGACGCCGGAGTAGGCGATGCGGAAGGAGTTGTCGCCGCCCTCGAGCAGGAAGTCGGTGCCCTTCACGAACGTGACGCCGCGCTCCTTGGACGCTGCCTCGAGGCCCGCGACGTCCGACCCTTCCGGAAGGTCCACCCAGAGGAAATAGCCGCCCTCGGGCACCACGAACTGCGCCTCGGGGATGAACTCCTGGAGCGCGGCGCAGGTGGCGTCGCGGCGCTCGCGCAGCGCCTCCTTGACCGTCTCGATCGAGCGCTCCAGGGCGCCGGACTCGCAGAACTCGGCCACGATCGCCTGCGACACCATGCTCGGCGAGATGTAGGTCTGCGTCGCCAGCTTGCGGATGTCGCCGATCAGCTCCTGGCTCCCCACCAGGTAGCCGACGCGGATGCCGGGGCAGACCGTCTTCGAGAAGGACGATGCGTAGACCACGCGGCCGCGGCCGTCGTCCAGCGAGAGCATCGTGGGCAGCTGCTCGCCGGCGAAGCGCAGCTCGACGTAGGGGTCGTCCTCGAAGATCAGGAAGTCGTGCTCGTCGGCGAGCTCGAGGAGCCGCTGCCGCTTCTCGAGCGAGAGCGTGTAGCCGGCCGGGTTCTGGAAGTTGGGGATGATGTGCGCGAGCCGCGGGCGCGCCCCGGCGTCGAGCGCCCGGGCGAGCGCCTCGACGTCGATGCCGTCCGCCTCGAGCGGGATCGCCAGCACCTCCGCCCCGAGGTTGCGGAGCGCGAGGAGCGTGCGGTCGTAGGTGGGCGCCTCGACCACCACGATGTCGCCAGGGCCGACCGCCTGCTGGAAGAGGAAGGCGTCCGCCTGCATGGAGCCGTTGGTGGCGACCACCTGCTCGGGCGCCACGCCGTGGCGCTTGGCGAGCCAGGCGACCAGCGCGGTGTGCCCAGCGCTCGTCCCGTAGGAGAAGGCGGCGTTCGGGTCGCGTTCGAAGGCGCGGTCGGCCGAGACGCGCAGGTCGTCGACGGCCACGATGTCGAGCGACGGCGCCCCGCGCGCGAGCGAGATGTTCTGAAGCTCGGCCACGCCGCCACGATAACGACCCGAGAGGCGGGGTAGGCTGGCGCCGTGGTAGCCGTTCGGAT
>JBJMLJ010000242.1:0-12890 GCA_045805365.1 Thermoleophilaceae bacterium | reverse complement strand
GAGGCGACCGGTGCGCGGCCCTTGCGCTTCGCGTCGATATCGGCGAGCTGGTCGTCGACCCAGTCGCCCGGGTCGCGCGCCGTGACGATCCGCTTGAGCCCCTGGGCCCGCCAGCTGCGCTCGTCGCCGCCCATCGTCAGGGCCCGGTAGATCGCGTCCGCCTGCTCCTGGACGTCGAACGGGTTGACGCTCAACGCGAAGTCGGCCAGCTCCTCGTGGGCGCCGGTGTTCTCGCTCAAGAGGGAGACGCCGTCGCGCTCGTTGACGAGCGGCCCCTCCTTGGCGATCAGGTTCATGCCGTCGAACATCGCGTTGACCATCAAGAGGTCGTAGTGCTTATAGGCGGCGATCGCCTCCTCGAGGTTCTCGCGGAGGCGCAGCTCGATCGGCATCCAGTCGGGCGTGCCGTGGCGGTGGTTGACGACGGCCACGAGCGCCTCGATCCGCTCCAGGTACTCGGCGTACTCGGGCACGTCCTGCCGCGACGGGATGAGGTGGGCGATGAAGGTGACGTTCTCGTGGAACTCCGCGTGCTGCTCGAGGAAGAGGTCGAAGGCGGTGAAGCCACGCAGGACGTTCTTCGACAGGTCGGCGCGGTCGACGCGCAGGATCAGGTGCTCGCGCCGCCGGCGCAGGATCTCGCGCTCGTACTCGTGGACCGCCGGCCGCTGGGCGTTGCGGGTGAAGCTCTCGGCCGAGATGGGCAACGGGTACGCCCGGACCCAGACGTCGCGCCCCTCGAAGCGAACGATGCCCGCCTCCTCGTCCACCTCGAGGTCGAACAGCTCGCGGCAGCAGAGCAGGAAGTTGCGCTTGTAGGAGCGGGTGTGGAAGGAGACGATGTCGTTCGACAGGATCCCCTCGTAGAGGTCCTCGCGGATGTCGCTGGGGAGGACGCGCCAGGCGTCGGGCTGGGTCCAGGGGATGTGGACGAAGTGGTGCAGGAAGAGGTCGGGTCGCTCCTGGCGGATGAACTTGGGCGCGATATAGAGGTGGTAGTCGTGGAGCATCACGACCGCGTCGTCGATGCCCGAGGCCTCCTCCAGGACCGCCTCGGCCAGGTCCTCGTTCACCACGCAGTAGCCCTCCTCGTAGGACTCCACCTCGTGGCGGCGGATGTCGGGCGCGTTCGAGAGGTCCCAGAGGTAGTGCTGGATGAACCAGAGCATCGGGTTGGCGACGACGTTGTAGAAGCGGTCGTAGGCCTCCGGATCGCTCTCGACCAGCCGGATGCGGTAGCTCACCCCGTCGAGCTCGACGTCGAAGCTGCGGCCGCCGCGCTCGCGGCTGACCTCCACGTCCTCCTCGGTCATCGCCGAGGCGACCCAGACGGCCTCGCGGTGCTCGACGAGGCCCTTCAGGGCGGTGACCAGCCCGCCGCCGCCGCGCTTTGCCTCGAACTCGCCGCCGTCTCCGCGCTCGAACGTCGCGGGCCCGCGATTGGAGACGAGTATCAGGGGAGACCTCATGCCCTCTCCTTGAAGATACGCAGCCAGTCTCGCAGCAACCGGGGTGTGAGGAAATGCGTGCGTACGTGCTCCTTGCCCGAGCGCCCCAGCTGCCGCCCCAGATCGGGGTCGCGCAGAATCGCGATGGCGCGGTCCGCGCACTCCTCGGGGGAGTTGACGAGGTAGCCGGTCTCGCCGTCCTGCACCTGGAGCGGGATCCCGCCGACGTCGCCGCCGATGAAGGGCCGCGCCTTCCAGAGCGCCTCGGACACGGTCAGCCCGAAGCCCTCGCGCGTGGACTTCTGGATGGCCACGTCCGACTGCGACTGGAACGCGTTCACCTCGATCGCGCCGACGTTGTTGAGGTTGTTGAGGATGTGGATGTCGGGATCGCCGTCGGCGTACGCCATCGTGGTGTTGAAGAACTCCCAGCCCTCCGGGTCGTCCGTGGCCATCGAGCCCACCAGTGCCAGCTGGACGTTCGGGAGCTCCTCCTTGACCTTGCGATAGGCGTCGATCACCCCGACCGGGTCCTTCCAGGGATCGAAGCGCGACACCTGGCAGATCATCTGGCGGTCGACGTCGATGCCGAACTGGTCGCAGACGAAGGCGGCGTCCTCGGGCGAGAGCTGCATGTTCTTGGGCGACAGCGGGTCGATTGCCGGCGGGCAGATGTGGACCTTGCCGGCGCCGTCGAGGCCCGAGGGGACGTATTGCTCGATGTGGTAGACGGAGCCGTCGTACTCGCGGATGAAAGGGACCAGGCGCGCGATCGCGTCCGGGTGCGGCTCGGAGAGGTCGATGTGGCAGCGCCAGATCCACGTCTTCGCCTTCTCCGGCACGTGCTTGCGGATCGCGCACGGCTGCGGGTCGTGAACGATGATCACGTCCCAGCCGCCCTCGATCTCGGTCGCGTTGAGGGCGTTGTAGCGCTCGTAGACCTTCCACTCCTCCTCGGTCAGCGAGGCGTCCGCGCCCTGGAGCGCGTTATGGAGGCGCTTGGTGGCGTTGTAGAACTCCTCGCGGCCCAGCATGACCTGCCATTCGGCCTCGATCCCCACGTCGACCATCAGGGGCACGAGGGTGTAGAGGATCTCGGAGACGCCGCCGCCGAAGGCGGTGGCCGACAGGTGCAGGACCTTCATGCCCCGGAGCTCCTCGGCCAGCTCCCTGATCTCGGCCACCAGCGCCCGTCCTGCCAGGTGGGTGTAATCGGCCAGGCTCTTGTGGCCTACCGCTACGGGTTGGAGCATCTAGCTAACCAGAGCCCAGGTATTTGACGAGCCGGGTGCGGTGTTCGCCGAAGTCGCATTCGTCGACCGTTGCGTCGATGATGGCGCGCCCGAGTTCCTGCTCGACCGCTGACACTTCGGCGGAGGGCCCTTCCAGCTCGAGGACCAGGCGGTCGTCGAGCAGCTTGAACGCGAAGTTCAAGCGGCCTTCCTGCTCGTCTGGGCGAGCGTCGTCCACGTAGTCGTTCGCCGCCTCCGTGACCGCCAGCTTGAGGTCTGCGACCTCGTCGGCGGACAGTGGCGTGAGTCGACAGACGGCCGAGAGCGCCAACCGCGCGAGGACCAGGTGGTCGGGTCTCGCGGGAATTGTCAAGGAGACATCGCGGCCTTCTGTCACCTGCGTGGACTCCGCTTCCACGATCCGAGCCTACCCCGAAACGCGCTTAATCCCATCATGAACCGAGCTCAGGACGCGCTCGTGCAGGACAGGGTTGGAGGCTGCGACGACTGACATCTGAAACTCCGCGGCAGAGCCTAGAAGGCGGCGGTCGCCGAGCGACCCGCCGTAGGCGTCCGTCAGCACGGCGCCCGCCTCGTCGAGGATCAGCGCCGCCGCCGCCAGGTCGTAGGGCGTGTTGTTGAGGACGGCGCCGCCGCCGACGCGCTCGAACTCCTCGCGCATGCCCGGGACGTCGTCTACGAGCCGCGGTCCCGGCTCGACGTAGGCATCGAGCTGGCCCGTGACGATCCGGGTCATGTCGAAGGTGGCGGCGCCGAGCTCGAAGCTGGCGCCGCCGACCGAGGAGGAGTCGATCAGCTCGGCCAGCACCTCGGCGGTCGCGCGCGCGGGCCGGCCGCGCATGCCGTAGGTCCAGAACATGCGGTCGAGCCGCTCGTTGGCGGACAGCCGCACCGGCGGCGACTCGATCAAGCCGGCTCCCCGCTCGGCCAGGAACACCACGCCGGTCGGGATCTCGACCACGCAGCCGACCTCCACCTCGCCCATCGTCACCTCGTCGTGCAGCGGCGCCGCGGCCACCGAGACGCAGCACGCTTCGAGGCCGGCGAGAGCGGGACGGGTGCCGTCGATCGGATCGACGACGAGGACCGTGGAGGCGCCGTCCGAGGGGGCGACCAGGCCGCGGTCCTCCGAGTAGAAGGCCACCTGGGGCGCCCGCTCGGCGAGGAAGCTCTCGAGGGTGCGCTCGGCCTCGGCGTCGATGGCGAAGGTCACGTCGCCTCCGACGGCCGAGTCCTCGTGCGCTCGCCCGGCGTGCGAGCCGAGGTGCGGAAGCACCTGCTCGCGCAGCCTGAGCGCGAGCTCGCGTATGAGGTCCCGCACCTAGCCTTCCGGCGGCTTGTTGGGCCGCTTGCCCAGCTTGACCTTGACGGTCCGGTGCGAGTGCCCGCGGACCACGTCGAGCGACACCACGTCGCCGGCGCTCTTGGCGCTGACGATGTCGGCGAGGTCGTCCGTGCGGCTGAGCTTGCGGCCGTCGACGGCGACGATCACGTCGCCGCCCTTGGGAATGCCGGTCTCGCCCTGGAAGTCGATCTTGTCGTCGCCCGCCTTGAGCCCGGCGTCGTCGGCGGGGCCGTTCTTCTGGACGTCGATGATGAGCGCACCCTCCTGGACGCCCAGCCCCAGCCGGTCGGCGAGCTGCGGGTAGAGCGAGCGGCTCGTGACGCCCAGGTAGCCGTAATCGACGGAGCCCTTGTCCCGCAGCTCGCGGAGCGAGCGCCGCACGGCGTCGACGGGGACCGCGTAGCCCACGCCCTCGCCGCCGCCGGTCGTCGACCTGATCTGGGCGTTGATGCCCAGCACCCGGCCCTTGCCGTCGAGGAGCGGCCCGCCGGAGTTGCCCGGGTTGATGGCCGCGTCCGTCTGGATGGCGTTGCCGATCTGGAAGGCGGTGAGCGACTCGATGTTGCGGTTGAGCGCCGAGATCACGCCGACCGAGAGCGACTGCTGCTCGCCGAAGGGGCTGCCGATCGCGGCGACGGGCTCGCCGACCCTGAGCCCATGCGAGGCGCCCAGCTTCAGCGGCGTCAGGGAGAGTCCGCCGGGGTCGACCTTGATCAGGGCCACGTCGGCGTTCAGGTCATAGCCAACGATGTCGGCCTTCACGCGGTTCCCGTCCGAGAACTCCACGTAGACCTGCTTGGCCTTGTGGGTGTTGGGCGCCTTGCCGCTGGTCACGACATGGGCGTTGGTGGCGATGTAGCCGCTGCCGTCGAGCACGAACCCGGAGCCCTGGCCGCCCTCGCCGCCGCCGCTCCGGTCGAGCAGCGAGCCCCCGAACAGGGAGATGATGGTCACGACCCCGGGCGACAGCCGGCGGTAGATCTCGCCCGGGTCGAACGAGCCGTTCTTGCCGATGTGCTCGACGACGTTGACCTTGGTCGTCTCGACCTTGCGCGGGCCCTCGACCTTGGTGGTGCCGCCGCCGCAGGCGGCCAGCCCGAGCGCGAGCCCGGCCGCGATGACCGCGCAGAGCCGCCTCAAGCCGCGTCTCCGTCGGGAATGGGCAGCTCGAGGGTGAACGCCGTGGAGCCGTCGGCGGAGGAGAGCCTGATGCGCCCCTCCATCCGCCCCGCGAGCTCCTGGGCGATGGCCAGCCCGAGGCCGGCGCCCCGGGTCGCGTCGCCGGTGTAGAAGCGCTCGAAGACGTGCGTCGCGGCGCTGGCCCCTACCCCGGGGCCCGTGTCGGCCACCGTGAGCTCGGCGGCCCCGTTGTGACGCTCGGCGCTCACGGTGACTTGGGTGCCCTCCGGCGTGTGCCGGAGCGCGTTGTCGAGCAGGATACGCATGATCTGAACGACCCGCTCTCGGTCGCAGCTGGCCTCGACGCCGTCGCTGGGAAGCTCGACCTGGAGCTCGGTTCCGTGCTCGCTGAGCGCAGGAGTGAACTCGCCGACCACCGAGCGCGCAAGCTCCGACAGGTCAACGGCCTCGCGCTCGAGCTCGACCGAGCCGGCGTCGAGGCGGGAGAGGTCGAGCAGGTCGACCGAGAGCTTCTGCAGGCGCGCGACCTGCTCGCCCATGGTGTCGAGGAACTCGCGCCTCGTCTCGTCGTCGAGGTCCTCGTCCTGGAGCAGCTCGACGAACCCGGCCAGCGAGAAGATCGGCGTGCGCAGCTCGTGCGAGGCGGTCGCGACGAACTCCTTGCGGGCGACGTCGACCTGGCGCAGCTGCTCCTGCATCTCGTTGAACGAGCGCGTCAGCTGGCCCAGCTCGTCCTCCGAGTCGACAGGCAGCGGGTCCATGAAGCGCCCGGTGGCGACCTGCTTCACGCTTACCTCGAGGCGCCGCACGCGGCGGGCGAGGGCCTGGGCCACGAGGTAGCCGCCTATCAGCGTCACGAGCAGCGCGATGCCCGTGGCGATGAGGATCCGCTCCCGCACTGAGGAGACGGTCTCGGCGACGTCGCCGAGGTCGCGCGAGTAGAGGACGACCCAGGCGGGCTCGCCGCGATAGTTGATCGGCTGGGCCACCTGGCCGACCTCGGCTCCCTCGACGCGGCCGAGCCCGGTCCTGACGCGGCGCCGCTCGACTGCCTCCCCCGCGAGCGCCGGCGCCGAGGGGACCTGGCGCTCCTCGCCCGAGTCGGAGATCACGAAGAAGCGGTTCGAGCCGCCGCCGGCGAGCGACTGCTGGACGCTTAGGAGCGTCACCCGCGAGTCGGTCGCCTCCGCCGCTGCCCGCACGCGCTGGTCGACCACGCTCGCCGGGACGTCGCGCCCGATCATGGTCGTGAAGCGGGCCTTGTTCGCGTCCGTCGCACGCTTCAGGCCGCTCAGCTGCTGGTCCTTCAGGTTGGACTCGAGCTGGGGCACCACGACGAAGTAGATGACCGAGAAGGCGACGGCCGTGATGGCGAAGAAGAGCGCGAGGAGCTTGTTGCGCAGCGACGCCGTGGTCATCGGTCGCGGAAGCGATATCCCACGCCGCGCACGGTGAAGATGAGCTCCGGATGGCGGGGATCGCGCTCGAGCTTCTCGCGCAGGTGGCGAATGTGGACGTCCACCGTGCGCGGGTCGCGGTAGGCCGAGTCGCCCCAGACCCGCTCGAGCAGCATGGTCCTGCTGAAGACCCGCCCGGGGCTGCGGGCGAGCGCCGCGAGGATCTCGAACTCGACGTAGGTGAGCCGCACCCGCTCGCTGCGGACGTCCACCTGCCGCTTCTCGAAGTCGACGCGGAGGTCGCCCTCCTCGATCGGCTCCTCGAGGTTCTCGTCCCCGCGGCTCAGCTCGGCGCGGCGGAGGACCGCCTTGACGCGGCTGCGGAACTCCCGGACCGAGAACGGCTTGGTGATGTAGTCGTCGGCGCCGAGCTCGAGCCCGAGGACCTTGTCGATCTCCTCCGCCTTGGCGGTCAGCATGATGATCGGCACGGTGCTGCGCGCGCGGATCTGGCGGCAGACGTCGAAGCCGTCGACCCTGGGCAGCATCACGTCCAGGACGACGAGGTCGAAGTCGTCGTCCCGCAGCCGGTTGAGGGCCTCGCGGCCATCCAGCGCCGGGATCACTTCGTAACCCTCCTTGCGAAGTGGATAGGCGAGCAGCTTCTGGACCGAGTGCTCGTCATCCACGAGCAGTATGCGAGGTGCCGAAGCCTCCACCTACAAGATTGTAGGTTGGGGTCGTGATCGAGCCTCGCGTCTACCGCGCGGCGTTCGTGCCTGCCCTGCTGGTCCTCGTGCTCGCGGCCTTCTCGCTGGAGAGCCGTCCGGGGCCGCTTCCGCAGGGTCTTCCGGCCGACGTTCTCTTCGACGGGAACCTCGCGGGACAGGCCGCCGCGCAGATCGCCGCCCAGCGCCCGGACCGCAAGCCGGGCAGCGTCGGCGACCTCGGAATGGCGAGCGACGTGGCCACCCAGCTCGCCCGGCGCGGCTTCAGCGTCCAGCGCCAGAGGTTCTCGCGCGCGGACAAGGACCTGGTCAACGTGATCGGGCGCCGAGCGGGAAGCTCGCAGCGCCAGATCGTGATCGTGGCGGCCCGCGACGCGTCCGGTGTGCCCGACGCGACCGGCAGCGCCGCCGACACGGCCGCCCTGCTCGAGTTCGCCCGCGTCTTCCAGGGCCGGCCCACGCGCAAGACGCTCGTCCTCGCCTCGGTGGACGGCTCGACCCTCGGCGACGTGGGGGCCGAGAAGCTCGTCGACGCGCTGGGCGGCCCGGGCCAGACCGACGCCGTGCTCGTCATGTCGGACCTCGCCGCGCGCCACGATCGCGGTCCGCTGGTGGTTCCCTGGTCCACCGGCACCCGCCGCACCGGCATCGGCCTGCAGCGCACCGTCAACGACTCGATCCACCAGGAGCTGAGCCGGCGGGTGGGAACCACCGGCGTGCTCGGCCAGTTCGCCCGGCTCTCGTTCCCGATCGGGATCGGCGCGCAGGGAGTGCTTCTCGACAACGACTACGAGGCCGTCCGGATCTCCGGCAGCGGCGAGCTCCCACCCAAGGGGACGGAGGGCGCCAAGCAGATCGACGAGGACAAGCTCGGCGGCCTCGGCCGTGGCGCCCTGCGCACGGTCACTGCCCTCGACCAGGGCAAGCCGCCCGCGCGCGGCCCGGGAAGCTACGTGCAGGCGGTCAGCCAGGTGATGCCAGGCTGGGTGATCGCGCTGCTGGCGCTGACCGTCCAGCTCCCGGCGCTCGTGGCGGTCGTCGACGCATTTGCGCGCGCCCGCCGGCGGAAGGAGCCGATCGGGCCCTGGTTCAGATGGCTGGGCGTGCACGCCGGCGCGCTGGTCGCCGGACTCGCCCTGGCCGGACTGCTCGCCGTGGCGGGGGCGACCCCCGATCCCCCGCCCGAGCCGGCGCCCCCGGACCTCTATCCCCTGGACGGCGCGGCGATCGGCGTCCTCGTCGGGGTCGTCGGCCTGGTGGCGATCCTCACCTGGGCGGGCCGCTTCCTGCTGCGCCGCTCACGCCCGGTCCTGGCCGATCTGACCGCGCCGGGCGCGGGCGTGGCGGCGTCGCTCACGGTGTGCGTCACGACCCTCGTGCTCTGGTTCGTGAACCCGTACGCCAGCCTGATGCTGATCCCCGCGATGCACCTGTGGATGCTCGCCACCCTCTCCGATCCGGTACCCCCGCGCCGGCTCCGGCTGACGCTCGTCGGGCTCGGAGTTGTGCCGCCGCTGCTCGTCGCGCTCTACTGGATGATCGCCCTCTCCCTCGATCCGATCAGCGGGGCCTGGTATCTGCTCCTTCTCGTACTCGGAGGGGCCGTCGGGCTGCTGACGGCCCTGCTCGGCTGCGCCGCGATCGCGACCCTCGTGGTCGTGGTCTCGATCGCCCGCTCCGGCCCCGACGAGCGGCTCGAGCCCGAGGACACCCGTCCGCCGGTCTACGGGCCGGGCGCCTACGCGGGCCCTGGCTCCCTCGGCGGGACCGAATCTGCGCTCGATCCCAGGTAACGATGCGTCCAGCACCGGACGGGGGGACTCGTCCCGGATCGGGCGCCTGCCGATAGCTGGCCAACCACGGTCAAGGAAGACCAAACGATGAGGGCACGCGCAACAATCCTGATGGGAAGCGTCTACAGCGGCGAGTACGTAGTCGATCCGCGGGCGGTCGCCGAGGCGATCCTCAGCCGGCGCTACCGGCGGCGCCCGTCAAAGCTGGTCGAAGCCGCGAAGGCCGGCCCGAACCTCCCCGCCGGGTCCGAGCAGGATCAGGCCGCTCCCCGCGCGGACCTCGCCTAGCCAGGTCAGTGGAGCGCCCGCCGCCGTCGCGGCAGCCTCCGCCGCCTCCCGCCGCTCGGCGGGGACGCTGACGAGCAGCTCGTAGTCGTCGCCGCCCGTGGCGGCCAGCTCCAGTGGATCGCGACCCGCCGCCCGCGCCGCCTCGGCCACGCCCGCAGCCAGTGGCAGCTCGGCGAGCGACAGTCGCAGCTCCACTCCGCTGAGCCGCGCCACGTGCTCCCCGTCGGTCGCCAGCCCGTCGCTCAGGTCGATCATGGCCGAGGCGCCCGCCGCCGCAAGCGCTCGTCCGGCCTCGAGCCGCGGCTCCGGGCGACGGTGGCGGCGCACCAGCGCCTCGTCGGCCGGGGCGTCGCCGCGGAGCGCCAGGAGCCCGGCCGCGGACGCGCCGAGGTCGCCGGTCACGCCGACGAGGTCGCCGGGCGACGCCCCGTCCCGGCCGACGATCTCCGCCTCGTCGCCGGCCCACCCCGTGACCGCCACCGTGACGACGAGCGCGGGGGACGCGATCAGGTCGCCGCCGGCGATCGTGGTCCCGGTCGCGGCCGCGAGCTCCTCCATTCCCCCCACCAGGTCCAGGACCGCGCCGTCGTCCAGCTCGGCCGGCAGCGCCAGCGAGACGTACGCCTCGCCCGCTTCCGCTCCCATGGCCGCCAGGTCGGACAGCGCCTGCGCCAGCGCCTTCCAGCCCACGTCGGCCGGGCTGTGGGTCGCGAGCTCGAAGTGCACGCCGTCGGCGATCGAATCGATCGACGTGACCGCGAAGGGTCGCGCGCGAACGACGGCGGCGTCGTCTCCGATCCAGCGCACCACGCGTCCGCCGCGGGCTTCGGTCGTCCGCTCGAAGGCCTGGATCAGGCTCAGCTCCCGGCCGTGGGGCACGGGTACAGTCTGCCCGTGGCGAGCGGAGGGAGGGAAGACGAGCCGCGCACGCTGCTCCAGCGCGCCGGCAGCACCGCCGCGGCGATCGGCGACGTCAGCCCCAAGCATCCGATCGCTCGCTTCGCGCTCCAGTGGGGCATCGCGGCGCTGATCTTCGGCTGCCTGATCCTGTTCGTCGCCCGCCAGTGGAGCAAGCTGCCGGACTTCGACTGGCGCTTCGCCCCTGGTTGGCTCGCGCTCTCCGCCGTGGCGGTCGGCACCTTCTACTTCCTCCAGAGCGAGTACTGGCGGCTGATCCTGCACGCCCTCGGCGAGGAGATCCCGACCAGGCCCGGCCGCGCGATCTGGGGCAAGTCGATCCTTGCCCGCTACGTCCCCACCAACGCGCTGATGATCGTCGGACGGGTGGTGATGTCGGAGCGCTACGGGGTCTCCAAGCGCGTCTGCCTCGCGAGCGTCATCTACGAGCTGGTGCTCGGCTTCGGCACCGCGCTGATGATCGGCGCCTACTTCGTGATCAAGCTCCCCTCGCTCCAGGACCAGCAGCTCCGCTGGGCGATCCTGGTGGTGATCCCGGCGATCCTCGTGGTGCTTCACCCGCGGGTGTTCGGCCCGCTCGCGAACTATGGGCTGCGCAAGCTCGGCCGCGAGCCGCTCCCGAGGACGCTGCCCTACGGACGGGTCATCGAGCTCGCCGTCCTCTACGGGATCTCCTGGGCCGCGATCGGCTTCGGCGTCTTCGCCTTCGCCGCGGGCCTCCAGTCGATCCACCTGTCCGACTTTCCCTACATCGCCGCCGCCTACCCGGTGGCGTTCTGCGTCGCCGTGCTCACCTTCATCGTCCCGAGCGGCCTGGGCACGCGCGACACGGCGCTCGCGGCGGCGATGACGGCCGTCCTCGCCGGAACGGTGGCGACGGCGATCGCGGTGGCGTTCCGGATCTTCCAGACGGTGCTCGAGTTGGTCTACGTGGGCGCGGTGGTCGCGCTGGCCCGGCGCCGCTAGCCCGGGCCGTTGCCGCCGCCGTGCCCGTGGTGGTGACCGCCGCCGTTGCCGCCGCCGCCGTTGCTGGGCGGGGCCGGGGACGGCGGTGGCGGCGCCGCGTGCGGCTCGGGTTGCGGCGGCGATTCGTAGAGGCGCGGGTCGTAGCCGTGTGAGCCGCCGCCCGTCGAGGGGCTTCCGGTGCCGCCCGACGGCGACGACCGGTTGTACGAGCCGTTGGGACTGCTGCCGAAGCTGCCGCCGTAGCCGCCCTCGCCGGTGCTCGAGTAGTGGCCGTAGAAGGGAGAGAAGTCGACCGGGTTCTTGGGCTGGGAGAAGTCGCTGCAGTCCGAGCCGTGGGCGACGGACATGTAGTCGTGCCAGATCGAGGCCGGGTATGAGCCTCCCTGGACGCCGGGCATCGACACGAGCGCATTGGGGTAGCCCATCCAGACCGCCGTCGAGAGCTTGGGCGTGTAGCCGACGAGCCAGGCGTCGTTGAAGTTGTCCGTGGTGCCCGTCTTGGCGGCGGCCGGGCAGCCAATGCTCGCGTGCGTGGCGGTGCCCGACTGCATGTTCATC
The DNA here is from genome assembly GCA_045805365.1 of Thermoleophilaceae bacterium. Taxonomy (GTDB): domain Bacteria; phylum Actinomycetota; class Thermoleophilia; order Solirubrobacterales; family Thermoleophilaceae; genus DASXBA01. Next base: position 1,056 of record JBJMLJ010000242.1, on the reverse strand, counting down.
TTGAGGATCTTCGTGACCTCGTAGGCGACGCCGTCCGAGAGCACGCGCTTGCGCTGCGGCTTGCCGAGGTCGTCGGACTTGCCGTCGGGGAAGACGACCTTGCTGATCGCGATCGGCTCGTTGCGGATGCCGCCGTCGGCGAGGGTCGCGTAGGCGTCGGCCATCTCGAGCGGCGAGACGCCCAGCCGCAGGCCGCCGAGGCCCTCGGCCGGGAGGCCGTCGAGGTGGGTCTTGATGCCCATCATCTTGGCCGTCTCGCGGACCGCCTTGGGGCCTACGTCGATGATCAGCTGCGCGTAGACCGTGTTGTCCGAGTGCAGCGTGGCGGTGACGAGGTTCATCGTCCCGCCGTAGGAGTTGCTGTAGGTCTTGACCTTCCAGGGCCCGTAGCCCGGGACGTTGAGGTCGAGCGGCTTCGAGACGTAGGTCGTCTTGGTCGGGTCGATGCCCTTGCGGATCGCGGTCGTCAGGACGAACGTCTTGAACGAGGAGCCGGGCTGGCGGTGCCCCTGGGCGGCGAGGTTGAAGGTCCGGTCCCTGTAGCTGCCGCTCGAGGCCATGGCCCGGATGTAGCCGTTGGACGGGTCGACGGTCACGATCGCCGACGCCGGCCCCGGGTAGCCGGCCAGCTCGCCGTCGATCGCGTTGCGGGCGGCGACCTGGAGCTTCGGGTCGATCGTCGTGTAGACCTTGAGCCCGCCGCGTCGGTAGACGCCGACGCCGTACTTCTCGATTAGCTGGTCCTGGACGAAGTCGAAGAAGTAGGGCTCACGGCGGTGGGTGTAGCGGGTGCCCTTCTTCAGCTTGAGCGGCGCGTTGGCGGCCTCCTCCGCGCGCGCCTGAGACAGGAGGTGGTTGTCCACCATCTTCTGGAGGACCTCGCGGCGGCGGTCGAGCGCCGCGGCCGGGTTGTGGAACGGGTTGTAGCGAGAGGGGGCCTGCGGCAGGCCCGCCAGGAGGGCCGCCTCCGGCAGGCTCAGGTCCTGGGCGTGCTTGTTGAAGAAGGTCTCCGCGGCGGCCTCGGCGCCGATCGCGGTGCGGCCGCCGAGCGTCCCG
>JBJMLJ010000241.1:0-1683 GCA_045805365.1 Thermoleophilaceae bacterium | reverse complement strand
GTTGTCGGGGTCGAGGACGATCGGCGCAGCCGGGGTGACCTCGCGGGCCAGGTCGCGGCCGGTCATCGGCGGCTCGGCCCTGATCCGCTCCATCGCGTCCGACTCGGGCAGCTCTGCCGGAAAGACCCCGCCCCTCATCGCGCCCCGGTCGCGGATGTGGCGGACCAGCGCGCGGGTGTCGGCGCCGGTCAGGCCGGGCACGCCGTGCTCCCCGAGCCACGAGAGCCAGCCGCCCTCGGCTCGCGGGGCATCGTCGCGATCGACGCCCTCGCGCATGATCACCGCGCGCGCGTGGATGCGGTCGGACTCCATGTGGTCGGCGCAGACGCCGTAGTTGCCGATCAGCGGGTAGGTGAAGACGATGATCTGGCCCGCGTAGCTGGGGTCGGTGACGGCCTCCTGGTAGCCGGACATCGCCGTGTTGAAGACGACCTCGCCGACGCCCTCGGTCTCGGCGCCCGCCCAGTCGCCGTCGACGCGCGTGCCGTCCTCGAGGAGCAGGTAGGCGCTCACTTGACCAGCCCCTGGACCTGCTTGAACTCGTCGCTGCCGGCCGCGCCGAGCAGCTCGAAGAGCGCGGTCTCGACGCTCGTGACGACTGCGCCCGCGCTCTCCATCTTGTGCAGCCCGAGCTCCCGGTTCTCAGCGCTGCGGGAGCTGACGGCGTCGCGGGCGACGTGCACCTCGAGCCCGCGATCGAGCAGCCCGTGCGCGGTCTGGGACACGCAGACGTGGGACTCGATCCCGCAGACGATCGCCTGGTCGCGACCGTCGAGGTCGAAGCCGTCCGCGTCGGTCGCCGCGAAGCAGACCTTCTCGAGCCGCAGTATCTGGGGGGTGTCCTGCCGCGAAGCGGCAGGTGTAGGGGGGCGAAGCCCCCCTAGGTGCTCCGCCACCTCGGGGACCGTGTGGCCGAGCCCCTTGGGGTACTGCTCGGTGGCGACTACCGGCAATCCCAGGATCTGCGCTCCCTGCACCAGCACCGCGGCGTTCTGCGCCACCCGCTCGAAGTCGAGCACGGCCGGGCGGAAGGCCTCCTGGACGTCGACCACCACCAGCGCGGCACGGTCGCGGTCGAGCACGCGGCTCGTCACCGGACCGCCTCCAGCGTGAAGGAGCGCTCGCGGTAGGCCACCGCGCCGGCGGCCACCGTCAGCCGCACCCGGCCGCTCAGGCGTCGGCCGGCGAAGGCGCAGTTCGAGGAGCGGCTCTCCCAGCCGGCCTCGCCGGCCTCCCACTCGGCCGCGAGGTCGACCAGGCAGACGTTGGCGGGCGAGCCCGGCTCGAGCGACGGGGCCGGCACCCCGAAGGGCTCGCCGCCGGCGGTCATCCGCTCGACCAGGAGCCCGAGGTCGATCACACCCGGCAGCACGAGCCCGGAGTGCAGGGCCGCGAAGGCCGTCTCGAGCCCGGTGACCCCCATAGGCGCCAGCTCGAAGGGGTGCTCCTTCTCCTCGCGCGCGTGCGGGGCGTGGTCCGTGGCGACGCAGTCCAGCACGCCCGCCCGCAGTCCCTCGATCACCGCCTGGCGGTCGTCCTCCGAGCGCAGCGGCGGGTTCATCTTGAAGTTGGTGTCGAGCGAGCGGACGGCCTCGTCGGTCAGCAGCAGGTGGTGCGGCGTGGCCTCCGAGCTGACCTGCACCCCGGCCGCGCGGGCGCGCTCGAGCAGCTCCACGGTCTCCC
>JBJMLJ010000240.1:0-4855 GCA_045805365.1 Thermoleophilaceae bacterium | reverse complement strand
GTCACGCCCCGGTTAGGCTGGCCCGGAGATGGTCACTCAGGAAGAGATCGGGAAGGCCGCGGTCTTCGCCGCCCTCGATCAGGACACTCAGGAGCGGCTGTCGCGGGCCGCCGCGGACATCAGCCTGGCCCCCGGCGAGTACGCGGCGCACGCGGGTGAGGACCAGGCGCTCTTCGGGCTGATCGAGGGTCGCATCGAGCCGATCAAGACCGTGGACGGGATCGAGCGTCCGGTCGGGGAGCGTCTGCCGGGCGACATCTTCGGGGAGGTGCCGATCGTGCTGGGCACCGTGTTCCCGGTCGGCTTCCGAGCCTCCGAGGAGTCGCGCGTGATGCGGATCGAGGCCCGCGACTACCACGCCATCGCGGCGGTCAAGCCCGAGGTGACGAAGGAGGTCGGCAGGCTGGCCTCGCACCGCATGGCCGGATCGCGCGGATTGTCGGGCCTCGCGGCCGAGCCGCGGGCGCCGAGGGCGATCGTCGTCGGCGATCGCTGGGACGCGTCCTGCGCCGAGCTGCGGCGCTTCCTCGACCGCAACCAGGTCACCTTCAAGTGGCTGACGCCCGACGCGCCGGACGCGGCCGACGACTGGGGCGGCCCGCTGCCTCCCGAGGAGGACCGGCCGGCAATGAGGGTCATCGACGGGAAGACCGTCGTGCGACCGCACCTGCGGCGGGCGGCGGAGCTGCTGGGACTGGGAACGGAAGCCGGTGCGGCGGACTACGACACGCTGATCATCGGGGCGGGGCCCGCCGGCCTGGCCGCCGCCGTGTACGGGGCGTCGGAGGGGCTGCGCACGGTCGTGGTCGAGCGCGAGGCGCCGGGCGGCCAGGCCGGCACCTCATCGCGGATCGAGAACTACCTCGGCTTCCCGTCGGGCGTGTCGGGGGACGAGCTCGGCAGCCGCGCGCTCCAGCAGGCGCGCAGGCTTGGCGCGGAGATCCTCGTGACCCGGTCGATCTCGCGGATAGACGCCGAGACCCGTCAGCTGCACCTCGACGGCGGCGACGTCATCCGCGCGGCAACGATCATCCTGGCCTGCGGCGTGGCCTGGCGGCGGCTGGCAATCGAGGGCTTCGACCGGCTCGCCGGCAAGGGCATCGCCTACGGCGCGGCGCGAAACGAGGCTCCCAACACGCACGGGCTCGACGTCCACATCGTCGGCGCGGGCAACTCGGCGGGACAGGCCGCACTGTCCTTCTCCACCCACGCGCGGAGCGTGACGATCCTCTGCCGCGGCGAGTCGCTCGAGAAGAGCATGTCGCGCTACCTCGTCGACCAGCTCGCGACGCGCCCGAACATCGACACGATGACCCGGACCGAGGTCGTGGCCGCGCACGGCGACGACTCGCTCGAAGCGATCGAAGTCCGGGACTCCTCCACCGAGGAGACGACGCGGCTCGGCTCGGGCGGGCTGTACATCTTCATCGGGGCGGACGCCGAGACGGAGTGGCTCCCGCCGGAGATCGCGGTCGACGAGCGCGGCTACGTGCTCACGGGCTCGGACATGCGCGCCGCGGATCACTGGGCGCTCGAACGCGATCCCTACCTGCTCGAGACGAGCGTGCCCGGCATCTTCGCCTGCGGCGACGTTCGCTTCGGTTCGATGAAGCGCGTCGCGGCCGCTGTCGGCGAGGGCAGCATGGCCATCGCCTTCGTCCATCAGTACCTGAAGGACACCCGCGCTGCCCTAGCGGCCACCTAGGGCGAACCGTTCGCCCCGCACGAGGTCGTCGTAGAGCGAAACGCACGAGTCGACGCAACGATCTGCCGTGAAACGCCGCAGGGCGATGTCCCGGCCGGTCGCTCCCAGCCGCTCGGCGAGCTCCCGGTCTCCGAGGACTTCGCTCAACGACGCGGCAAGCGCAGTCACGTCCGCCGCCGCCACCAATCGGCCCGCGCTCGGGTCGGAGACGACCTCCGAGAGTCCCCCGACCGCACTGGCAACCACCGCGGTTCCACGCATCATGGCCTCGGCGGCCACGAGACCGAATCCCTCGTCGGTGCGTGAGGGGACAACCTGAACCCACGCCGCCTCCAATAGCCGGTCCAACCCTGCTCGGGGAACGTGGCCGAGGAACTGGACGCGCGTTTCGATGCCCAGCTCGGCGGCCAGCTCGCGCGCCTGGCCGTGGTCGGGCCCAGCACCCGCGAGCAACAGCCGCGCGTCAGGCAAACGGCGCAGCACTCGCGCGAATGCGTACAGCAGCACGTCGATCCCCTTCTGGTGCTCGAAGCGGCCGGCGAACGCCACGGTCGGCGGATCGACGAGCCGCGGCCGCGGCGGCGTCACGGGCGTCCCGTTGAGGATGACCTCGACGCGATCGACTCCCGCCGACTGAAGGTGACGTTTGGTCGATTGACTGTTGGCCACCACGCAATCGAACACACCCATCCAGCGCCGCCACAGCCCGGCGCCGACGATAAGGGGCAGCCACCGGGCCGTGCTCAAGCAGCCCTGGCTGTGGCAGGCGCGTCCGGGCTTGAAGCGGCAACGGCGCCCGTCCGGAAGGCGCTTCGTGCCAACAGGACACGCCAAGCCGACATTCTGGGCGTGGTAGAGCGCCGGAATCCCGCGGAGGGGCGGCAAGACCAGCGGCGACAGCTCGACGATGCTCCCCGAGACATGGACCACGTCGGGCTCGAAGTCCGCGAGCGTCCGCCGCAGCGCACCGTATGCGAAGGGGTTGCCGACCGGCGCCAAGAGGGCCCCCGGCCCGGTGGGCCTCCGGAAGGACGCGTCGACCTCGGGCGCCGGCGGATTCGGGGGCGCACCGGCCAAGAGTCGGACCTCGTGGCCCCTTCTGCGCAGCCCCTCGTGAATGGTGGCGGTCATCACCTCTCCGCCCCCGAAAGGCTTGGCGCGGCTGTGCACGAGCAGGACCCTCACGGTCGCTCGGGAGTGGCCAGGATCCGCTCCCCCGCTCGGGCGGGGTCCAAGGTACGGGCGACCCAGTCGCGCCCCTGCCGACCGAGCCGGGCAGCCAGGTCCGGATCCTCGAGGAGCTGGACGATCCGCCGGGCGACCTCAACCGGATCCTTCGGGTCCACCAAGAACCCGGTCACGCCCTCCTGGACCGCCTCCGGCACTCCACCGGAGCGTCCCCCAATCACCGGGCGTCCCGAGGCGGAGGCTTCGGCGAACGCGATCCCGAAACCCTCCACCTGATACGGCGTTCGGGTGGTCCGGCTCGGGAGGACGAAGACTGCACAGTCCCGGAGGTAGGGCCTGACGTCCCCCACCCTTCCCGCGAAGCGAACACAGCCGGTGAGGTCGAGCTCTGCCGCCAAGGACTCGAGGCTCGCTCGGCTGGGGCCGTCGCCGACGATGACGTACTCGATGTCGGGGAGCGTCCGGCGGGCGAGCGCGATGGCGCGAAGGACCACGTCATGCCCCTTGTAGTCCACCAGGCGCCCGACGCTGACCACCATCCGAGGTTCGATCGGCGAGTCGCTCAACGGGAAGCGGCGCACATCGACAGGCGGCAGAACTACTTCGCAGCGCGTCGGGTGGACACCCATCGCGAGCACCCGTGAGCGAGTGAACTCGCTCGGAGCAACCACCCGATCCGCCCGTCGCAGGACCTGACGGACCACGTGAGCCACGGGACCCGCGCGGTGCGCCCAGAGCTCGGTGCCGTGCACGTGCACCAACAGTGGGATCCGCAGCAGGAGCTTGAGGCCCAGACCGACGATTCCCGTCTCGGCCAGGGAGCCGCAGTGCACCCGATCGGGCCTCTCCCGGAGTGCGGCGCGCAAGGCCACGCGCCCAAGCGTCAGTACTTCCCGCCGGCGCCACGACTGGCGTGCGGGGTACGTCACGATCTTGAACCCCTCAACGGTGTAGGGGCGCTCGCGAGACGGTGCGACTACGGTCACCGTGCCCCTGGGGATCGCCGAGTACGTCGAGCGGAGGAGAGCCGCGACACCGCCGACATTCGGTGGGAAGTCGCTCGCCAGCAGCAGGATGCGCGGTCGGCTCGTGGCCACGGTCAGCGCTTCCCATTCTCGGTGGACGACGAGAAGTTCGCTAGCGCCGTCTCCCAGGCCGACCGCCACGAGTCCGCCACTGCGTCGGTGGTGTAGCTCTCCTCGTAGCGCCGGCGGCCGGCTTCGCCCATGGAGCGCGCGAGCTCTCGGTCGCCGAGGACCCGATCGAGCGCGGTGGCGAGGGCATCGGGATCCTCGGGCGGCACGAGCAGCCCGCTGACGCCGTCGTCGACCGCGTCCACCAGCCCGCCGACGCGGCTGCCCACGATCGGGCGGCAGGCCGCAAGGGCCTCGACGGCGGTACGTGGAAACGCGTCCCGGCGGCTTGGCAGCGCCACGACGTCGGCCACGTTCAGCCACAGCGCCACGTCATTGGTGTGGCCCACGAAGTGCACCGGCGTCCGCCTCTGCCCGGCGAGCGCTCGCAGCGCCTCCTCCTCGGGTCCCGAGCCGACGATGACCAGCTGAGCCCCGGCCGTTCGCAGCCGATCGGCGGCGGCGAGCAGAACGTCGATGCCCTTCTCGGCCCGAAGCCGTGAGACGACAGCCACGACAGGGGCCTCCGGAGCGATCCCGAGGTCGTGCCTGGCCCGGCCGATCTCGTCCTCGTCGACCGCACGCAGGTCGGAGGTCGAGTTCCGGGCGATCAGGACGTGATCGGGAGACACGCGATCGTCACGCGCGGACAGGTCGCGCAGGGCCGGACTCTCGACCGCGGTCAGATCGGCCAGCCGGGCGGCGACCCGACTCGCCGTCACCAGCCGCCGGCGGCCCGTCTCGTGGTGGCGGTGGTAGACCAGCACGGGTCGCTTCCGCCCGCGGGTCGCCAGCCCGGCCGCGATCGTCGGCATCGGCTCGTTCGCCG
>JBJMLJ010000239.1:0-5421 GCA_045805365.1 Thermoleophilaceae bacterium | reverse complement strand
CGGAGCGGGCGTGCACATCCACGTGTACTGGCAGATCCGGGCAACGTCCGTCGGAATCGAGCCGTAGGGCGACAGTGTCGTCCGGCCGGTCGTGTTGTGGGTCTCGAGCGTCTTGGAGACGTCGGCGATCTTGAACCTCTGGCTCTTGTAGCCCGCCACGATGTCGCCGTTGAACTGATCGGCGAGCGCCACCGACGCCATCGCGAGCGACCGGTTGGAGGAGCCGCCCTTGACGTAGAGCGCCAGGAACGGGTCGTAGTAGGTCATGCCGAGGATCCGCATGTGCTTGCCGCCCGCCTTGCGCAGCCGTTTTGCGATCTTCGGGACGTTGCGCTTGGTCGAGGCGAGCCCGGCGCTGATGCAGCCGAGGTCGACGGCGCCGCTGGAGTCCACGCAGCCGTCGATGTCGTTCGCCCCGATGTCGATGGTCACGAAGGCGATCTGCTTGCGGTGCCTCCGCATGAACGACTGCGCCGCCTCGAGCTGGTTGCGGGACGTGCCGTAGCCGCAGGCGGAGGGGTTGGTCCTGATCGTCGTCGTGTCCTCGCCGCCACAGCCGAGCTTGACCAGGCGCAGCCCGCGGAAATGGGGGCGTTCCATCTTGAAGAGCTGGTCCGCGTAGCCCTGACGCGTGGTCAGGCTATGGCCGGCGCTGTCCGGCTGGATGCCGACGGCGAGGGAGTCGCCGAGCGCGACGTAGTAGCGGACGGGTCGGGCCTGGGCGGCGGCCGGCAGAAGCACGGCGGCCGCAAGCAGCAAGACGGGTAGGGCGAGCCTGGTTCGCATCAGTCCTCCGTGTCCGAAGCGGGAGCCCTGCGGATGGTAACGGCGCCGTCCGGGCGTCTTGAGACAGTCGGCGCATGACCGACGACACCCTGAACCGCCGCCTCACCGCGATCGCAGCGCTCCTGCTGACCATCTTCTTCATCGTGGGATTCCTTCTCCCCGGGGCGCCGCCGAAGGCCGACGACTCCCTCAGGGAGATCACCCACTACCTCGTCCACAAGCGGAGCAGCATCCTCGCCGGCGACGTGTTCATCGGGCTCGCCGCGACGTTCTTCCTGATCTTCGCGGCCGGCCTGCGGCGGCACCTGCGCGGCGCCGGTCGGACCGACGACGGTCTCGCGGACACGGCATTCGCGGGCGCGGTCGCCGGCATCGTCCTGTTGCTGATTGGAGCGGGCCTCCTGAACGGGATCGCCTTCAAGGGGGCCGGCCTCGGTGAGCCCGTCCGTGCCTGGTTCGACGCCCTCAACGACATCTTCTTCCTGTCCGGGTTCCCGCTGGCGCTCTTCTTCGGCTTCTCCGCCTGGTCCGGTGCCCGAAGCAGAGCCTTCCCGTCCTGGATCGCCTGGCTCGGCTGGCTGACCGCGATCGTGCAGCTGATGACCGGGATCGGCCTGTTCGCGAAGAGCGGAGCCTTTGCGAGCGGAGGGGCGTTCGCCTTCGTTCCCCCGCTCGTCGGCACCATCTGGGCGCTCGCGATCGCGGTGATCCTCTGGCGCGGGGCCGGGAAGGCCGCCGCCTCAGGGAGTGCCTGAGAGCAGCTGGTCCAGCTCGGCTCGGGCCAGCACCGCGTCGGTGAGCCGGTCGGCGAGCGCGTCGAGGCCCGCGTCGTAGTCGAAGCGGCGCGCCAGCACCTCGATCTCGGCGGCATGGAGGCCGAAATCCCTGGCGGCTCTGAGCATCGCCATGTAGCGGAGCGCCGTGTGGAAGTCCGAACCGTCAGCGTCCATCCCGGTTGCTGTACCCGCATCCGGGGGCGATACGCGGCCGGTTAGGAGGCGCCCAGCACCGCGCTCATCGTGAGCGGGGTGACGCCGAGCGACTCCGCGTCCGCGGTTCCGCGGGCCGTCGTCATCGGCTCCTCCATCAGCTCCGCCTCCTCCCAGGTTGCGAAGACCGAGGGCCCCGCCAGGCGAGCGAGCGCTCGCAGCGAGAGCCGGACGAGTGGCAGCGGCAGGTGGACCAGCGGCCGCCGGCGCCCGATCGAGCGCAGGATGGTGCGCACGATCGCCTCGTAGTCGAGCGCCTCCGGACCGGCCAGCTCGAAGCTCTTGCCGCGTCCGGGGCCGTCCAGGGTCGCGAGCACGCAGTCGGCCGCGTCCTCCGCCCAGATCGGCTGGTAGACGGAGCTCCCCGACCCCGACAGCGGCACGGCGGGGAGCCAGGAGACCCGCTCGAGCATCGTCAGCCAGGGGTCGCCGGGGGAGTACATGATCGATGGGCAGAAGACGGTCGTCTCGAGGGACGAGGCCTCGACCGCCTCCTGGGCCAGCGCCTTCGCGCGGAAGAAGCGCGTCAGCGAATGGTGGCTCGCGCCCATGGTCGAGAAGAAGACGAAACGACGCGCCCCGGCGCTCTCCGCGGCCCGGACGAGGCGCAGCGTGGCCACCGCGTTCAGCTCCTCGATCGAGCCGCCGGGCTGGTCGCGCGTGGAGGCCCCCAGGTGGAGGACGGTGTCGACGCCGCGGAGGGCGTTCCGGAAGGAGGCGGGCTGACCGAGGTCGCCGAGCGCGATCTGGACGCGCACCCGCTGGTCGCCAAGGCGGCGCGGATCGCGGACGAGGCAGCGCACCGGCTCGGATGTGGCGGTCAGGCGCCGCAGCAGCGCCGAGCCCACGGTGCCCGTCGCGCCCGTGAGCAGTATCACCGCCGGCCGCCCCGCCCCCTCGCGCCGAAGGCCAGCGTCATGGCGAGGTTGGCGAGCCCGGCGGAGGTCATCGCGGCGCGGGCGCCCGGCCGCTTGAAGGCCGGCGAGCGCGCCCAGACGGCGTCCGTGGCCAGCTCGGTGGCGCGCAGCCAGGCGAGCGCCCACCAGTCCTTGCGTCGGCCGCGGCGCGCCGCCAGCGCGTGGGCGGCCGCGAACGTGAGCCAGATCGGGCCGCAGCGGCGGAACAGCCAGGCCGCGTCCTCCGACGGGCTCTCGTGGCCGAGCACCGCCAGCGTCGCCTCCGGCGCGAACAGCGCGCCGCTGCCGAGGGCCAGGTCGAAGCCGATCATGAACCGGTTGTGGAAGTCCACCGCGTCGTCGAGCGTCATGGCGGGGCAGACTAGTAGCTCACGCCCGGCCGACGATCACGATCCGCCAGGGCGAGCGCTCGTTGCGGTGGACGCGGACGTCGGCGAAGCCGGCCTCCTCGAGCCAGGCGGCGATCTCGCGGCGCGAGAAGTTCCTGCCGTGGCTCCAGGCGTAGAACAGCAGGCTGGACAGCGCCCCGTGCCGGGCGACGTCCTCGCCCGGCTCCGGCCGCTCGGAGTCGCCGATCACGAGGCAGCCGCCGGGCCTCAGGGCCGCGCGCGCCATCCGCACCAGCTCGCGATCGCGCTCCTCCGGCAGGTGGTGGATGAGGTTGAAGACCGAGACCACGTCCAGGTCTTCGCCCAGTCCGAGCTCGAACACATCGCCCTCGACGAAGGAGACCCGGTCCGAGAAGCCCTGCTCCGCCACGATCTCGCGTCCGATCGCGGCCGCCGGCGGCAGGTCGAGGACCGTGGCCTCGAGGCCGGCGTGGCGCCGGCACATCGCCATGCTGAACGCCCCGTGGCCGCCGGCCACGTCGACGAGCCTGCGGGGCTCTTCGACCGGTACGAGGGCGGCGTTGTCCTCGTGCTCGGGACGCGAGATCTCGTACAGCCCGCGCATGTAGGCGCGCCACCGGTCGGGGTCGCGCCGCTCCTCGTGCATCGCGTAGGAGGTCCCGTCGTGGATGGACTCGGGCAGCAGCGTCAGCACCTCCCAGTGCAGGTCGCCCTGCTCGCCGATGAAGGTGGCGACCGAGTCCGCCGAGGAGCGCACGAGGAGGCGCTCCGTGACCGCCGTGTTGCGCATACGTCCCTCCGCCAGCTCGAGGTAGCCGAGCGCCACCAGGGCCGTGGTCAACGTCTCGGCCCCGAGCGGGTCGAGCCCGAGGCGCCCCGCCAGCTCGGGCGGCGAGGCGGGCTCGTCGTGGAGGGCGTCGAAGACGCCGAGGGTGATCGCGCAAGTCAGCGCGCGACCCGCGATCGGGCCGGTGAACCCGTCCGCGAAGGGATCGGGCTCGGCAGCGGCGCTCACGCGCTCAGCGTACGAGCGTCGCGGCGACCTCGGGCTCGCCGCTCGCGGCGACCCGGTTCCGTCCCTCGCGCTTGGCGCGATAGAGAGCCTCGTCGGCGGCGCGGAGCAGGCTCTCCTGGCGTACGCCGGCGCCCTCGGCCGCCGCGACCCCGAGCGACACGGTCAGCTCCAGATCGCCCGGGCGAATCCCCTCGATCGCCTCGCGCAGCCGCTCCGCCACCTCGACGCCCCGGGGGACGTCCAGGCCCGGGAGGAGGACCACGAACTCCTCACCGCCGAGGCGGTAGATCAGCTCGAAGGAGCGCAGCGCCTTGCGCATCTCGTAGGCGCAGTCCTGAAGCACCGCGTCGCCGCGCTCGTGGCCGTAGGTGTCGTTCACGTTCTTGAAGTCGTCCAGGTCCGCCACGATGGCGCACACCGATCCGCCGCCGAGGCCGGCCTGCTGCTCCAGCTCGGACAACCGCAAGTCGAGCGCCTGCCTGTTGAGCAGTCCCGTCAGCGGGTCGAGGACGGCGTTGTCGCGGTGCTTCAGCTCGGCGCCGGTGAGGGCGGCGGTGACGGTCGTCATCGCAACGAGCAGCGTCAGCGTCGTGAAGACCAGCCGGGGATCGTGCGCGAAGCCCGAGGGATCGACGGGAATGCTCACGCCGAGGATCGCGAGCGCCGTCAGGCCGGCGAACGCCACGACCACGGTGCCGCGGAAGCGGGTGGCGGCCATGGCGGCCGGGATGACGAGCCAGGGAAGGCCGGGACTGTTCGGACCGCCCGTGCCCGCGGCGCCGATGGCGAGCACCGTAAGGGTGATCAGCAGCGTCTGGGCGGCGATTCGCTCAGGGTGCTCGGAGCGCTTCAGGCGCAGCTCGAAGGTGAGCATGGGGACACCCGCGACTGCCAGGAGCACGAAGGTCCACCAGGGGTTCCAGGGGAGGCACACCAGCAGGGTCAGGGCGATGGCGCCGAGGGTGATGGCGCGCGCCCGGCGCATGCGACCGTGAGCGTCGACAATGCGCGTGCGATCGAGCTCCGTGGGCACCAGCCACGAACCGGGGGCCATGGGAGTCTTGTCGGCAGGCCCGCGCTCGGCTTGAGCCTTTTGCCGCAAAGTCGTGCCACTGGCCGCTCAGTACAATCCCGCGCTCGCTATGGCCTACGTCATCGCAGAGCCCTGCATCGGCACGAAGGACAACTCGTGCGTCGAGGTGTGCCCGGTGGACTGCATCCATCCCACCCCGGAGGAGCCCGATTACGACTCGGTCGAGCAGCTGTACATCGACCCCGAGGAGTGCATCGACTGCGACGCCTGCGTCGAGGCCTGCCCGGTCGACGCCTGCTTCGCCGAGGACCAGCTTCCCGACGAGTGGTCG
>JBJMLJ010000238.1:0-2857 GCA_045805365.1 Thermoleophilaceae bacterium | reverse complement strand
GCGAGGCACGTGGACGGCGCCCGGGATGTGCGCCTCGTCCCACTCGTTCTGCTCCCGGACGTCGACGATCACGGTCCCGTTTCCGGAGCCGTTCTGGAGCAGGTCGTGGACGTCACGGGGATCGATCTCCGTGACCTGCTCCCTGATCTTGCGGATGACGTCTGGAGCGTTGGCCATTACTTCAAAAAGGATAGCGGCTCGGCGTGGTTTTGAAAGGCCGCTCCAAAAAGTACCGGGGCGCCCTTTCGGACGCCCCGGTAAAGACCCAGACCTATTTGCTGTGACGGAAGCTCGATGAAGCTTTCCGAGGACATTGTCGTCATAGCGCGATCCTGCCGATATGGGGTGTGGACCCCATCTTCGGCGGGGCCCCCATGACGATGCACTTTCAGAGACTCAGGATGCGCCGAGACGACTCGCTGATCGGCCAGATCGTGGCCGCCAATGTCGTGCTGGTCACCCTGGCGCTTGCGGGCGCCAGCCTGGCGGCCGGCCTCGACCTCGGCATCCAGCACCAGCGCTGGCAGTTCCTGATCCTCGCGCTGGCGATCGTGCTCAGCCTCTGCGTGAACCTGTGGATGCTCCAGCGTCGCTTCCGGCCGCTCGAGGGGCTGATCGAGCGGATCGAGCGGATCGACCCCGCCGAGCCGACGATGCTGGAGCTCGAGGGCGACCCGGTCGAGGAGATCGACAGGCTCGGCAGCTCGTTCAAGCGGCTGCTCCAGGGCATCGAGGCCGAGCGCCGGCGCCGCGGCCAGGCCGTGCTCCGCGCACAGGAGGAGGAGCGGCGGCGGCTGGCGCGCGACCTGCACGACGAGGTCAACCAGGCGCTGACGGCCATGCTGCTGCGACTCGAGGCGCTGGCCCAGGACGCTCCCGCAGAGCGCGCGGCCGAGGTGGCCGAGCTCAAGCGTCTCGCCGGCGAGGCGATGGAGGAGCTGCTCAGCCTCGCCCGCCAGCTGCGGCCCACAGCGCTCGACGACCATGGCCTGGCCGCGGCGATCGAGGCGCAGCTTGCGCGCTTCGCCGCCCAGACCGGCGTCGAGACCCACATGAACGTCGACGGCAACCCCGCGGACCTCGACGAGGACGTGCAGATCGCCGTCTATCGCATCGCGCAGGAGGCGCTCAACAACGCCGGCCACCACTCGGGCGCCTCCGAGGTCGTCGTCGAGCTGGCGGTCCTGGGCGAGGGCGCCGAGCTCCGGGTGAGCGACGACGGCGCCGGCTTCGACCCGAGCAACCCGCGCTCCAGCGGCAGGCGCGGCGCGGGGCTCGGCCTGGAGGGGATGGCCGAGCGCGCACGCCTCGTGGGCGGCGAGCTCGACGTCCGCTCCGCTCTCGGCAGCGGCACCACCGTGACCCTGAGGATCCCGTGATTCGAGTCCTGATCGCAGACGACCACGGCATCGTCCGGTCCGGGCTGCGGATGCTGCTCAACAGGCAGGCCGACATCGAGGTCGTCGGCGAGGCCGAGGACGGGCTCGGGGCGCTCTCGATGGCCCAGCACGAGCGGCCCGACGTCGCCGTGCTCGACGTATCGATGCCGAAGATGACCGGCCTCCAGGCGGCCGCCGAGGTCCGCGCCCACTGCCCCGACACGCGCGTCCTGCTGCTCTCCATGCACGACGACGAGCGCTACTTCTTCGAGGGACTCGAGGCCGGCGCGGCGGGCTACGTGCTGAAGCGGGCCGCCGACACCGACCTCATCGACGCCGTCCGCACGGTGGCCGCCGGCCGCACCTTCCTCTCCGGATCGGCGCAGCACACGCTGATGCGCGAGTGGCTCGACGGCGGCCGCGAGCCCGAGGACCCGCTCACCCCGCGCGAGCTCGAGGTGGTCAAGCTGATCGCCGAGGCGTACACGAACAAGCAGATCGCGGACACGCTCGGCGTCGCCGAGAAGACCGTGGAGTCCCACCGCGCGAACGTCCTCTCGAAGCTGGGCATGCGCGACCGCGTGGAGCTCGTGCGCTACGCGATACGCCGCGGGCTGGTCGAGCCCTAACCTGCGCTGGGTGAACCCCCGCGTCGTCCTGGCGCTCTCGCTTCTCTGCGCCTTAGCCCTCGGCGCCGTCATCCTGGCCGCCCGCGGCGGCAAGGCCGATGACTCGGAGTCGGCGTCCTCGGCCTTCGACGGCGCGCTCATGCCCAGGAACGTGCGGGCGCCCGATTTCGACCTCCGCGACGAGTACGGCAAGCGGATCTCCATGAGGTCGTTCCGCGGCAAGCCCGTCGTGGTGACGTTCCTCTACACCCACTGCCGGAACACCTGCCCGGCGCAGGCCCAGACCGCCCGGGGCGCGCTCGACGACCTCGGCCACGACGTCCCGGCCATCGCGATCTCGGTGGATCCCGCCCGCGACACGCGCGCGAGCGCCAGAGCGTTCCTCTCCAAGCAGCACGCCCTCGGCCGGATCCACTTCGTGCTCGGCACCTTCAAGCAGCTCGACCCGCTCTGGAAGGGCTTCGCCATCCTGCCCCAGCGGCCCACCGTCGAGCACATCGCCCGGTTCACGCTGGTCGACAAGCGCGGCTTCCAGCGGATCGGCTTCCCCGGGGACCAGGCGACCCCCGAGCGCCTGGCCCACGATCTGAAGCTCCTGGAGCGCGAGTAACTCTGCTCCGGTGCTCGCCCGGCCGGCGCCCGGGCTGCGCTCCTCGCTGGTTCTCCGACCTGGTAGGTAGGATTTGCCAGGTGATGTTCTCGACCAAAGCCGAGTACGGGATCCGGGTGATGGCGCACCTGGCCCGCCGGAATGGCGACGAGCCGATCTCGCTCGGGTCGATCGCCGACGCCGAGGGCCTGCCGCTCGCCTACCTGGAGCACCTGGTGCAGCGCCTGCGCAAGGCCGAG
>JBJMLJ010000237.1:0-5908 GCA_045805365.1 Thermoleophilaceae bacterium | reverse complement strand
GACCCGGCGTGAACGTCGCGAGCGGGCCGCGCGGACCGGCCGTACGGCGGTCAAGCCGCCGCCACCGGCTCCACCTCAGCCGCCCGCCACGGACGGACCCCCGCCGGAGCCGAAGCCGCGACAGCCGAGCGGCGACGGCGGCGACGGGGACGGCGCCCGCGCGGCCGAGCCGCAGCGGCGGGTGACGAGCACCGCGGGCTCGGGAGCACCGAAACCCAAGGCCGACAAGCCCAAGCCAAAGCGAAGCCGCGGCCGCAAGAAGCACGGGAGGTCCAGATGAGCCTGCTGGTCTGGGTGATGATGGGGATCGCCGTATGGCACTTCACGGTCTTCGTGCCAGACCGCTTCCGCGGCGGGATCGTGGGCGCCTTCCTGGCCGGCGCCATCGGCGCCGCAGTGTTCGGCTTCGCCGTCAACGGCCTCACCGTGCCGGGTCGCCACGACACCGAGGTGATCCAGGCGGCGATCGCCGTGCCCGGCGCGCTGATCGGCCTGGCGATCTCCTACTTCTGGGGCGCGCGCTTCGACGAGCGCATGGGCGTGGACCACGGCATGACGCACGCCGGGAGCTAGCCGGCCAGGGGCGATTCCTGCCGTTCCGTCGGCTCCGGACCAGAGAATGGTCCGGATGCCGGCCAAGCCGACGCGATGGGAGTGCCAGCCGTATGACGTGGGCGCCGCCCTGCGGCTGGCCGACGGGCTCGGCGTCTCGCTCACCGTTGCCGCGGTCCTGGTGCGGCGCGGGCTCGGCTCCGTCGAGGCGGCGCGGGCGTTCCTCGAGGGGCGCGAGCGCCACGACCCGCTGTCGCTGACGGGCGTCCGCGAGGCCTGCGAGGCGATCCGGCGGCACCTGCGCGAGGGCTCGCGGATCGTCGTCTACGGCGACTACGACGTCGATGGGGTCTGCTCCACCGCGATCCTGCTGGGCGCGTTGCGCCGCCTCGGCGCCGATCCCGCCTGGGAGCTGCCGAGCCGCTTCGGCGAGGGCTACGGGTTGTCGGCCGCTGCCGTCGAGAGGCTGGCCGCCGCGGGAGCGGGGCTGGTGGTGACCGTCGATTGCGGGATCACGGCCGTGGAGGAGGTCGCCGCCGCCCGGCGCGCCGGGCTGGAGGTGATCGTCACCGACCATCACCGGCCGGGCGAGCGGCTGCCCGACGGCGTGGTCGTGCACCCGGGCCTCGGCGACTTCGGCGCGCCTGAGCTGTGCGGCTCGGGCGTCGCCCACAAGCTGGCGGAGGCGCTCGACCCGGACGGCGCCGCCGGGGACCTCGACCTGGCCGCGCTGGCCACGGTCTGCGACCTGGTCCCGCTCCGCGGGGAGAACCGGCGCATCGTGCGGGAGGGGCTGGTCGCCATCTCGCGCACCGAGCGGCCGGGGCTGCGGGCGCTTATGGACGTCGCTGGGGTGGAGCCCGGCCACGTGGACGAGCGGGCGCTCGGCTTCGCCCTGGGGCCGCGGCTCAACGCCGCGGGGAGGATGCAGCGCGCCGACGCGGCGCTCGAGCTGCTGCTCACCGAGGACGACGCGCGCGCGGAGAAGGTCGCGCGCGAGCTCGACCTGCTCAACCGCGACCGCCGGGAGGCGGAGACGCGGATCCTGTTCGCGGCCGACAAGGCCTGCGCCGAGCAGGCGGCCGCCGCGGCGCTGGTCGTCGCGGGGGAAGGGTGGCACCCCGGCGTCGTGGGGATCGTCGCCTCGCGGCTCGTCGAGCGCTGGCACCGGCCCTGCGTTGTCATCGGCCTGGACGGCGACGCGGGCCGCGGATCGGGCCGGAGCATCTCGGCCTACGACCTGCACGCCGGCCTCGGCGCCTGTGCCGCTCACCTGCGCCGCTTCGGAGGCCACCGGGTCGCGGCCGGGCTCGAGATCGACGCCGGCGAGGTGGCGGCGTTCAGGCGGGCGTTCGCGGAGCACGCGGCCGCCGCGCTCGCGCCCACCGACCTGATCCCGATCGAGCACATCGACGCCGTCGTGCCCGGCGGCGCGCTCGGCCTGCCGCTTGCCGAGGACCTCGAACGGCTGCGTCCGTTCGGCGCCGGCAACCCCACGCCGACCCTGCTCGTCCCGGCGGCGGGCGTCGAGTCGGTGGCCGGGATGGGGGCGGACCGCCAGCACGCGCGCTTCACGCTGCGCACAGGCTCCGGCCGTGCGTCGGGTGTGGTCTTCGGGTCGGGCCCGGGCTCGCTCGGCTCGGCCGACCGGCCGGTCGATCTCGCCGTCCGGCTGGAGAAGAACCGCTGGAACGGCCGCGAGGAGCCCAGGGTGATCCTGCGGGCGCTCTGCCCTACACCCGCAGGGCGCGTAACGCCGCTCGGAGAGGACGAACGGTTCTGGCAGCGGCTCCAAGCCGAGCTCGAGGCCGAGGCGAAGGCGACCCCCACTTCCGGAGGCGACCTTCGGGACCGGCGCGGCCAGGGTTTCGCGGGCGTCGCGGCCGACCTGCTCACGAGCGGCGAGCCGGTCCTCGTCGCCGTCGCCGACGTCCCGCGCCGGCGCGCATCGCTCGAGGAGCGGCTGGCGGGCCTCGCCCCCGACGGGCTGGCCGTCGCCTCCTGGTGGACGCTCGAGCGCGAGCCGGACGTCGCGGGCGAGTTCCATCACCTCGTCGCGCTCGACCCGCCGCCAGGCGGACTTCACGACCCGCTTCTCCGGCTGGCGCCGCTCGGCCACGCGGCCTGGGGCCCACCCGAAGCGGAGTTCGCCCTGGCCGCCTACACGGCCGAGCTGGACCTGCGCCCGGCGATGGTCGACGCCTGGCGCGCGCTGCGCGAGGCGGACGGGGAGCAACTCGGCGCGGCGCTTCGGGGCAGCGGCCGCTTCCCGCGCTCGCCCGAATGCTGCGCCCGCATCGTCAAGGTGCTGACCGAGCTCGGGCTCGTGAGCTTCGACGCGAGCGCGCGCACCTGTGCCGTGATCGCCTCCGAGCGCACCGATCTCGACCGCTCCGACGCGTATCGCGGCTACCGCGAGCGGCTCGCCGCGATCGCGAGCGCGCTCGAAGCGGAGCTGCCGCGCCGAGCCGCGGCCGCCTAGAGCGGCTCTAAACTCGGGGGTCGCATGCCGAAGATCCCCAAGTCAGGCTCCAAGGAAGGCGCGCGGACGAAGGAGACGGCCGCAAAGCCGCGGCGCGCCAGCACCCGGGCGAAGCCCAAGGCCAAGAAGGCCACATCGGGCGGTAACAGCAAGTCCGCCGCCGCGACCGCCGTAGCGGAGAAGAACTTCGAGCGCCGCCACGTCGACCAGGCGCCGACCCACGCGCCGGCCGGGCCGAAGTCGCGGCTCAGCGACGATCAGCGGATCCTGCTGGGCGACCTGTTCGCGGTCGTGGGCGAGCACACGGATGGCGCTCCCGAGCGGATCGACCGCAAGCAGGTCGAGAAGTCGTTCGTGTTCTCCTGCGAGCGCCATGCCGATCAGCGCCGGGCCAGCGGCGAGGACTTCATCGTCCACCCGATCGGCGTGGCCAAGATCTGCGCGGGAATGCGGCTCGACACGGCCACGCTGTGCGCCGCGCTGCTGCACGACACCGTCGAGGACACGAGCGCCTCGCTCCAGGAGGTCCAGCAGGGGTTCGGCGACGAGATCGCCTCGCTCGTCGACGGCGTGACGAAGCTCTCCGGCGTCACCTTCCAGAGCCGCGACGACCGCCAGGCGGAGAACTACCGCAAGATGATGGTCGCGATGGCCCAGGACATCCGGGTCATCCTGATCAAGCTCGCCGACCGGCTCCACAACATGCGTACGCTGTCGGCGCTGCCGAAGCAGAAGCAGCAGGAGATCGCCAAGGAGACGCTCGAGATCTTCGCGCCCCTGGCTCACCGGCTCGGCATCCACGCGATCAAGTGGGAGCTCGAGGACCTGGCCTTCGCGACCCTCCACCCGCGCAAGTACAAGGAGATCAAGGGGCTCGTCAACCAGCAGCGCGATGAGCGCGAGGCGTTCGTCGGC
The DNA here is from genome assembly GCA_045805365.1 of Thermoleophilaceae bacterium. GTDB lineage: Bacteria > Actinomycetota > Thermoleophilia > Solirubrobacterales > Thermoleophilaceae > DASXBA01. Next base: position 1,959 of record JBJMLJ010000237.1, on the reverse strand, counting down.
CGAGCGGGCGAGATCCTCGAGAAGGAGCTCAACGAGGTCGGGATCGAGGCCGAGATCTCGGGCCGCGCCAAGCACTTCTACTCCATCTACTCGAAGATGACGAAGAAGGGGCGCGAGTTCAACGAGATCTACGACCTGACCGCGATGCGCGTGCTGGTCGACTCGGTCAAGGACTGCTACGGCGCGATCGGCGTCATCCACTCCCTCTGGAAGCCGCTGCCCGGGCGCTTCAAGGACTGGGTCGCGATGCCCAAGTTCAACATGTACCAGGCGCTCCACACGACGGTCATCGGGCCCGAGGGCCGGCCGCTCGAGATCCAGATCCGCACCACGCAGATGCACGAGACGGCCGAGTACGGGATCGCCGCGCACTGGATCTACAAGGGCGACGGCACCGGCCAGGTCGAGGACAAGGTGGAGTGGCTCAAGCAGCTCGTCGACTGGCAGGGCGAGCTCCAGGATCCGCAGGAGTTCAAGGAGACGCTGAAGGCGGACCTGTTCGAGGACGAGGTGTTCGTCTTCACCCCCAAGGGCGAGGTCAAGTCGCTGGCCGCGGGGGCGACGCCGCTCGACTTCGCCTACGAGATCCACACCGACGTCGGCCACCGCTGCGTCGGCGCCAAGGTCAACGGCAAGATCGTCCCGCTCCACTACGAGCTCCAGTCGGGCGACATCTGCGAGGTGCTGACCTCGAAGAAGGAGCGCGGGCCGAGCCGCGACTGGCTGTCGCTGGTCAAGACCACCCGCGCCCAGTCCAAGATCCGCGCCTGGTTCAAGCGCGAGCGGCGCGAGGACTCCGAGCGGACCGGCCGCGAGATCCTCCAGGAGAACCTCAAGCGCCAGGGGCTGCCGCCGCAGAAGATCGCCGGGTCGCCGCTGCTCGCGGACGTGATCCGCGAGATGGGCTTCCGCAAGGCGGACGACTTCTACATCGCCCTCGGCCAGGCCAAGGTCTCGGCCAAGGTCGCGACCAACAAGATCATGCAGCGGCTCAAGCAGGGCGAGTCGGCCGTGGAGCCGCAGGGCGCGGTCGCCGACCTGCTCGAGCGCAAGGAGGCGCCGAAGAAGACGGCCGCCTCGTCGAGCTATGGGATCAAGGTCGAGGGCATCGACGACGTGATGCTGCGTCTCGCCAAGTGCTGCCGGCCGGTTCCGGGCGACCCGATCGTCGGCTACATCTCGCTCGGCAAGGGGATCACGATCCACCACGAGTCGTGCGTCAACGCCAAGGCGCTGATGAAGAACCCCGAGCGCTTCACCAAGGTGGCCTGGGAGGGCGACACCGCCAGCTCGTTCCGTGTCGAGCTCGAGGTGGACGGCTGGGACCGCACGCGCCTGCTGGAGGACCTGTCGCGGACGTTCGCCGAGTCGGGCGTGAACATCCTCGAGGCGCGCTGCACCGTCGTCCACCCGATGGTGAAGAACCGCTTCGTCGTCGAGGTGGGGGACACGCAGGCGCTCAAGAGCTGCATCCACCGGCTGCGGAACATCGAGTCGGTCTTCGACGCCTACCGCGTGACGCCCACGGGCTGAGTGGCCGGCCTCCCGGAAAGCGCCAAGGAGATCATCCGCTCCGGCGCGCTCGGCCACCTGGTGACGAGTGAGCCGAACGGCGACCCTCAGGTGACGTGCGTCTGGGTCAAGGTCGAGGGCGACGACCTGCTCTCGGCTCACCTCAATCCCGGCCAGAGAAAGCTCGAGAACGTCCGTCGCAACCCGCGTGTGGCGGTCTCCTTCGAGGGGACCGAGGTCCAGCCGCCCGGGCTCCAGCAGTACGTCGTCGTCCATGGCACGGCCACGATCGAGGAGGGCGGGGCCGCCGAGCTGCTCCAGGAGCTCGCCCACGTCTACCTCGGTCCCGACGTGAAGTTCCCGCCGATGGACGACCCGCCGCCCGGGGTGAGGCTCCGGATCGCGGTGGACCGCGTGGGCGGAATCGGCCCCTGGTCGGACTAGAGT
>JBJMLJ010000236.1:0-2672 GCA_045805365.1 Thermoleophilaceae bacterium | reverse complement strand
TCTCACCTGTACCCCGGTGTCTGCCGGCGGCCGCTGGCTCGGGGTGATCTTCGCCGACCGCGGCGGCGGGCACTTCACGCTCACCGAGCCGGAGCGGCACACGATGTGGACGCTCGGCAAGACGGCCGCCCTGGCCGCGAGCGCGCGGATCGCGACCAGCCAGCAGGGCCGGGCGCGGCTCCTGTCCGCGCGCATCGCGCTCGCGCGCGAGATCCACGAGCGAGTGGTGCAGCGGCTGTTCGGGATCTCCCTGGTGCTCGGGTCGGAGCGCGAGCTCAGCGATCGTGAACGGGCTCGCTGCGCGGAGGAGATGCAGGCCGCGCTGTCCGACCTCCGCGAGGCCCTCGCCCGTCCGCTCTCGCCGCCGCCGCAGGCGGTCGACGGCTCGACCCTCGCCGACGAGCTCCGGCGGCTCGGCCGCCACTATAAGGACCTGCCGCTCGAGGTCGACTGGGAGTCCGGGCTCACCGTGCCCGGGGGGATCGACGCGCTCGCCCAGTCCGTGCTCGCCGAGGCGCTGAGGAACGTCGACAAGCACGCCCAGCCGAGCCACGTGCGAGTGCGCGTCTGGCGCAGCGACGGCGCGTTCGTTCTCGAGATCCGCAACGACGGCGTGGACTCCGAACCCGAGGCCGCGCGCGGGACCGGGATGGGGCTCCGGCTCGCGGGCCTGGAGGCGCTCCAGCTCGGCGGCGTGGTCGAGTTCGGCCGCGAGGATGGCGAGTGGCGCGTGCGGCTGGTGGTGCCCGTGCGCGAGGATTCGGACGCGTGACCGACTCGCGCCGCCTTCGGGTCCTCGTCGTGGACGACCACGACGTGGTCCATTGGGGCTTTCGCCTCCTTCTGACCGAGCAGCCCTGGGTCGAGCGCTGCCTGAGCGCCCGCGGGACCGACGAGGCCCTCGAGATGGCGCGCCGCTACGAGCCCCATGTCGCCCTCGTCGACCTGTTCCTCGGCGAGCAGTCCGGCGCCGAGCTGTGCGAGTCGATCCGGCGGGCGTCACCGGTCACCCGCGTCCTCCTGATCTCGGGCGCCGGCTGGATCTCGCCACAGGCCGCACGCGCGGCCGGCGCGTCGGGGTTCGTCTCGAAGGACTGGTCGGCCGACGACGTCGCGATGGCCGTGCGCATGGTCGGCAAGGGAATGACCGTGTTCGCGCCCCGCTCCGAGGGCCCCTCGGCGCCGCTGTCGGAGCGCGAGCGCGAGGTCCTCTCGCTGATGGCCTCCGGCGCGACCAACAAGGAGATAGCCCAGCGGCTCTTCCTCTCGCCGCACACGATCAAGGAGCACACGAGCTCGCTGTATCGGAAGCTGGGTGCGCGTAACCGCACCGAGGCGGTCCAGCGTGCCGAGCGGCTCGGCTTGAACGCCTGACCCCCCGAGCTTCGCCCTGGACCCCCCGGAGCGGGGGGTCTGGGGGCCGCCCCCGGTGACCGCCGGCGGGTCACGGACAAGTTTGCCGGGATGGCAACTTTTCCCCTTCAGAGCGCCGCGCTGGCGGAGCGCGACGCGGCGGCCCGCGGGACGGCGATCCTCGGGATCGGCGCTGCTCTGCCCGATCGCGTCGTGACGAACGCCGAGGTGGCCGCGCGGGCCGGGGTGGGCGAGGACTGGATCGTCGCGCGTACCGGCGTGCGCGAGCGGCGCTTCGCCGCCGAGGACGAGCGGCTCGACTCGCTCGCGGCCGCCGCCGGCCGCGACGCGCTGGAGGACGCCGGAATCGAGCCCGCCGAGGTCGACCTGCTGCTGGTGGCGACCATGAGCCCCGACGAGCTGACGCCCAACGCGGCCCCCCAGGTCGCGCGCCGGCTCGGCGCCACGGCGGCCGGAACGCTCGACGTCGGCGCGGCCTGCACCGGCTTCCTCGGCGCGCTCGCGCTCGCGTCGGGGCAGATCGAGTCGGGACGGGCCGAGCGTGTGCTCGTCATCGGCGCCGACATCCTCAGCCGGCTCACCGACCGGAGCGACCGCGGCACCGCCGCGCTGTTCGCCGACGGGGCCGGGGCCACGCTGGTCGGCCCGTCGGCGAACGGGGCAACGGTCGGACCGGTGCTGCTCCGCGCCGACGGCGGCGGCGCGGCGGCGATCCGCGCGAGCCACGAAGAGCGGCTGATCCGCATGCAGGGCCACGACACCTTCCGCGAGGCGGTCCGGCGGCTGGCCGAGTGCACGCTCGAGGCGACCGACAGCGCCGGCATCGGCCTCGAGGACGTCGACCTGTTCGTCTACCACCAGGCGAACGCGCGGATCCTGGCGGCGGTCGGCGAGCGGCTCGGGCTCGACCGCGAGCGCGTCATCGACTGCATCGACCGCCACGGCAACACCTCGTCGGCGACGATCCCGCTCGCGCTTTCGGAGGCCCGCAGCCGCGGCCTGCTCGAGCCCGGCGCCACGGTGCTGCTGGCCGCCTTCGGCGCCGGCTTCACCTGGGGAGCGGGGGTGATCGAGTGGGCATGAACGGCCACGGCGGCTGCGCCCTCGTGACGGGCGCCTCCCGCGGCATCGGCGCCGCGATCGCCCGCGGCCTCGCGAGCGACGGACTCCCGATCGGGATCAACTACCGCGCCGACCGCGAGGGCGCCGAGCGCGTGGCCGGCGAGATCGAGGAGGCGGGCGGACGCGCGCTCCCCGTGCAGACCGACCTGGCCAAGCCGGGCGCCGAGCGGCGCCTG
>JBJMLJ010000235.1:0-3760 GCA_045805365.1 Thermoleophilaceae bacterium | reverse complement strand
GGCTGGTTCGAGCGCTGCTGGCCCGGGGCGGGCGGGGACCAGGAGTTCGAGTTCGTCCGCCTGGTCGAGTCCGGCGACGAGGTGATCGTCACCTATGAGCTCCGCCGGCCCGACGGCAGCGGCGGGCGCAACACCGAGGTCCTGACCTTCGACGACGAGGACAGGATCGTCAGGACGGAGGTCTACTTCGGCTGGAACCTGACCTGATCCCGCCGAGCTAGGCGGCCTTGGCGAAGACGCCGGAGACGAGCTCGCGGCGGCTGTTGACGCCGACCTTCTCGAACACCGACTTGCAGTGGTCCTGCACGGTGTAGCGGGAGATGAAGAGGCGTTCGGCGATCTCCCGCGTGTCGAGTCCTTCGACGAGCAGGGCGACCAGCTCGCGCTCGCGGGGGCTGAGGCCGTAGGCGCGGCAGAGGAGGTCGAGGACGTCATCGCTGCCCGCGGGGTGCAGGCTGACGGCGATGCCGCCGCCGGCGCCGTCGAGCCGGGCGGCCTCGACGATGCCCCAGCTGCCGTCGCCGGCGCGCACCCGGAGCCGCGGCCTTCTACGTCCTCGAGGGAGCGCTCGACATCGTCTGCGGCGAGGAGCGCTACCGCGCCGAGGCGGGCTCGTTCGCCTTCCTGCCCCTCGGGATCGCGCACGCCTTGCGGGTCGCCGGCGACGAGCCGGTCCGGATGCTCGCGATCGGCGTGCCGGGCGGGATGGAGGCCTTCTTCCGCGAGCTCGGCCGGCCGGCCGAGGCGCCCGGCCTGCCGGAGCCCGGTCCCATCGACATCGCCAGGCTGAGCGAGGTCGGCGGACGGCACAACGAGGAGGTCATCGGCCCGCCGCCATGGGCGCCGGCGCAGGCCCGATGAGCTGATGGACGCGACACTGGGGGCGTGGACAACCGCGAGATCGCCGACCGTCTGGAGGCCCTCGCCTCGCTCCTGGAGCTCGCCGAGGCCAACCCGTACACGCCGCGCGCCTACCGGCGCGCGGCGGACACGGTTCGCGACGCGACCTTTCCGGTCGCGGAGGTCGTCAGGTCCGGGCGGGCTCGCGAGCTGCGGGGCGTGGGGCCCGGGATCGAGGCGCGCCTGCGCGAGCTGGTGGAGACCGGGTCGATCGCCGAGCTGGCCGAGCTCGAGCGCGAGCTGGCGCCCGACCTCGTCGGCCTCGGCCGCTACCTCGGGCTCACCGCCAAGCGCTCCCTGGAGATCGCTCGCGCGCTCGGGATCCGTACCGCCGACGAGCTCCGCGAGGCCGCGGCCGCGAGCCGGCTCCAGAGCGTGCCCGGGATCGGCCCGAAGACCGAGGCGCGGCTACTCGAGGCGCTCGCCCGCGAGGGGGAGCCGCGACCCAGGCGCGGCCTCCTCCTGAACCGGGCCTGGGAGCTGGTCGGTGGCGTGGCCGCGGCGCTGGGAGGCGAGGCCGCGGGCGACGTCCGGCGCTGGCGCGACTCGTGCGAGCGGCTGTCGGTCGTCTGCGAGGCGTCCGAAGCGAACGCGGTCCTGGATCGCTTCGTGGCGCTGCCTCAGATCGTCTCGGTCATGGAGCGGGGCGAGCGGCGGGCGGTGGGCGTGACCGTCGACGGCGTGCCGCTCGAGATCGTGGTTGCGCAGCCCGAGCGGCTCGGGACCGTTCTCCTTCGCTCGACCGGCTCGGCCGCCTACGTCGAGGCGCTCGAGCCGCTCCCGGAGGCGGCGGACGAGGGGGCGGTCTACCGGGGGCTCGAGCTGCCGTGGTGCCCGCCGGAGCTCCGCGAGGAGCCCTTCCGCGGCACGCCGCCCGCGCTCGTCGAGCCGAAGGACATCCGCGGCGACCTGCACTCGCACACGACCTGGTCGGACGGCAGGGCGAGCGTCGAGCAGATGGGCCGCGCCGCCCGGGACCGCGGCTACGACTACCTGGCGATCTGCGACCACACGCCCGCGGTGGGAGCGGTCCGCGGACTCACGGCCGACGACGTCCGCCGCCAGGCCGAGGAGATAGCCGCGGCGAACGAGGTGCTGGCGCCGTTCCGCGTCCTGCGCGGGATCGAGTGCGACATCCTCCCCGACGGCCGGCTCGACCTGCCCGACGACGTGCTCGCCGAGCTCGAGTGGGTGCAGGCGAGCGTCCACGGCGGGCAGCGGATGCCGCGGCGGGAGATGACCAAGCGCGTCGAGGCGGCCCTGCGCAATCCCTCGGTGCGCTGCCTCAGCCACCCCAAGGGCCGCTACATCAACCGCCGCCCGGAGAACGCGCTCGACCTCGAGCGCATATTCGAGGTCGCCCTCGAGGAAGGCGTCGCGATGGAGGTGAACGGGCTCCCGGACCGCCTCGACCTCCGGGGCGAGCACGTCCGCGAAGCGCTGCGCGCCGGCCTGCGGGTGGTCTGCTCGACCGACGCCCACTCGGAGCGGGGCCTCGGCAACATGCCGCTGTCGGTGGCGACCGCCCGCCGCGGCTGGGCGACCGCCGACGACGTGCTGAACACCCGGCCCCTGGCGTCGATCCTGGCCTAGGAGCCGCTCGCGCGCTCGAAGCGGCCGGCGAGCTCGCGCACCCGCTCGGCGAACTCGGGTGGCTCGAGGACCTCGAAGTCGACGCCGATGTCGGCGACGTATACCGCCAGGCCGCCCAGCCAGTCGGATCCCGTCCGCAGCAGGCAGGTGCGCTCGTCGACCGGCTCGAGGGTGCCGACCGTGGGAGGGACGCGATCCGCCACCTGGTCGATGGGCGCATGTAGGAGGACCCGCGCCTGGTAGCGGTCCCTGGCCGCCGACAGCCCCTGGGAGACGAACGCGATGACGTCGCCTCCCGGAGGTTCGCGTGCCTCGAAGCGCCGGTCGGTGGCCGGTCGCGGCTCGATCCGGTCGACGCGGAAGGTGCGCCAGTCGGCCCGCGCGACGTCCCAGGCCGCCAGGTACCAGCGCCGCCCGGTGTGGACGAGGCTGTGCGGCTCGACCAGCCGGCGGGTCGTGGCGCCGCCGTGATCGCGGTAGCGGAAGCGGAGCCGTTCGTGGTCGCGGCAGGCCCCGGCGATCACCGCGAGCGCCTCGGGGTCGACGGTCGGCCCCGGTCGCGCGAACGGCACCGTGGCGGCGCCGACGGCGTGGACCCGCCGGCGCAGCTTCGGCGGCAGCACCTGCTCGAGCTTCGCCAGCGCGCGCAGCGAGGTCTCCTCGATCCCGCTGACGCCGCCGCTGACCGCCGTGCGGAGGCCGACCGCGACCGCAACCGCCTCCTCCTCGTCGAGCAGCAGCGGCGGCATGGCGCCGCCGGCGCCTAGCCTGTAGCCCCCGGCGACGCCCGGCGTGGCCTCGACCGGATAGCCGAGGCGCCGCAGGCGATCGACGTCGCGGCGCACCGTCCGCCCGCCCACCTCCAGCCGCTCCGCGAGCTCGGGCCCGGCCCAGTCGCGCCGCGCCTGGAGCAGGGAAAGCAGCTTGAGGAGCCTCGCGGACGTCTGGAGCACGACTCGAAGTCTCTCATCTATCGAGGACCAATCCTGACCTCAATTGCCGATAGCGTCCAGGCCGCCGGAGGCAGTCAGGGAACCTAGACAGGAAGGGCAAGCGATGGACTTCAGGCTCGAGCTGGTGCAGGTCCCCGTCTCGGACGTGGACCGCGCGAAGGCGTTCTATACCGACAAGGCCGGCTTCAACGCCGACCACGACCACCAGGTCAGCGACGAGCTCCGCTTCGTTCAGCTGACCCCGCCGGGCTCGGGCTGCTCGATCGCGATCGGCACCGGCCTCACCGAGATGTCGCCGGGCTCGGTCCACGGCC
>JBJMLJ010000234.1:0-4756 GCA_045805365.1 Thermoleophilaceae bacterium | reverse complement strand
GGCTCGTAGCCAACGGCTTCCCAGAGGTCCGGAGCGTCCGAGCTCGCGATCGCCAGGATGCTGATCCTGGCCGCGCCCTTGTCTCGCAGGCGCCGCTCGCCCTCCGCGATCAGCGCCCGGGCCACGCCGCGCCGCCGGTGCGAGGGCAGGACGGCGAGCCGGTAGAGCCCGGCGCGCCAGCCGTCCCAGGTCGCGATGACGGTCCCGACCGGCGCGCTGTCGACCTCGGCGACCAGGAGGCTGTCGGGACTGGTCTCGAGCAGCATGCGCAGCGACTCCACGCTGTCGGTTGCCCCCGGCACCGCCTCGGCCTCCCGCCAGATCGCCAGCACGGCCTCCAGCTCGCCGGCTCTCGCGGGGCGGATCTTGACGCTCATCTACGCCGGAAGACGAGCAGGTTGACCGGCTCGACCACCGGGCGCGGCTCCGTTTCGGCCTCGGCCGCCCGCCTCATTCGCTCGATTCCCGCCTCGAACTCGTCGTCGCCGATCAGCTCCAGGGTCGAGATTGCGCGGTGGCTCAGCCGCTCGTAGAGCTCCGAGAGGTCCCTTGCCGTCTCCTGAAGGATCACCTCGTTCGCGACCTCCTCGAAGCCCCCGTCCGCAAACAGGCGCACGACCTCGGTCAGCGCGGGCATGCGCCGCTCGGCGACGGCCCTGGCGGGCGGGAAGAACCCGAACCAGGGAACGTCGCCCAGCGACTCGCGGAGCGTGCTGCGGACGACGACGTTCCCGCCCGGCCTCACCACGCGGCGCAGCTCGGTCACGCATGCGGTGCGGTCCTCGACGTGGTGGATCACGTAGGAGAGCAGCGCGGCGTCGCGGGACGAGTCGGGCAGCGGGATCCGCTCGGCCGCCCCCTCGACGTAGCGGACGCGCGGGTGCGAGTGCTCACGCTTCGCCACCTCGCGCATCCTGGCGGACGGCTCGACGCCGGCGACCGTGGCGCCGAGGCCCTCGGCCAGCAGCTCCGACCAGGTGCCGATCCCCGATCCGAGGTCGAGAACCTCGGCGTCGCGCTCGACGTAGCGGCCGAGCAGCTCGCTCCACAGCTCCACCATCGCCGGCAGCGGCGCACGGCCGGCCGAGTACACGGCGTACTGCCGCCGGTCGTAGTCGACCCGAGTCTCCATCGCGCGCGGGGGCCGCTAGCTCGGGCCCTGTGGCCCGTTGGGGCCGCGCTGGCGCAGGAAGCGCTGGAAGTCGCTCGCGATGGTCTCGGCCGATGGCAAGTTCTCCTCCGGGCCGGCCTCCGCCTGGACCTCGTCCATCGCGCTCTCGAGGCGCTCGACGAACGCCCTGACCTCGGGGTCGCTCGCCACGGCGGCGCTCACCTGCTGCTCGTAGTTCTCGGCCGCCTCCTCCAGCTCGGCGGCCTCCACGGCCACCCCGGCGGTGCCCTCGAACGCCCGCAGGAGCGCCAGCGCCACCTTGGGGTTGGGCGCCGCGGCCACGTAGTGCGGAACCGACGCCCAGAGGCTCGCGGAGCTCATGCCGGCCTTGGCGAGCGTGTGGTGAAGCACCCCGACGATCCCGGTGGGGCCCTCGTACGAGGTCCGCTCGAAGCCGAGCTTCTCGACCAGCCTCTCATCAGAGGCGATCCCGGTGACCGTGACCGGCCGGCTGTGCGGGACGTCGGCGAGCAGCGCGCCAAGCGTGATCACCATCCGAGCGCCCAGCTCGTTGGCCACGTCCACGATCGCCTGGGTGAAGCGGCCCCAGCGCAGCGACGGCTCGACCCCCTCGAGCATCACCAGATCGCCGTCGGCGCCGGGGACCTCGGCGGCCGAGACTGAGTTCGACGGCCACTCGATCCGCCGCGTGCGGCCCTCGGTCAGGCGAACGGTCGGCCGGACCGCCGTGAAGTCGAAGAACTCCTCCGGGTCGATGTGCGCGACCTCGGTGCAGTCGAAGTGCGCGCGGATGAACGAGAGGGCCGCGGTGGCCGACTCGCCGGCGTCGTTCCAGCCCTTGAACGCGCACACCATCACCGGTGCGCGGAGCTCCGGCCGCTCGCTCCAGATGACGTCCGCCATGGGGTTCTCACGGTACCCGAGAGGCGGAGGCGGCACACGAGGGGCGTCCGGCGCCCGGCTCAAGATGGGGAGCGTGGAACAGGCGGTGAGCGAGCGCACGACAATCGCCGAGCTCCGCGCCGGAACCGAGCTCGAGGGCGTCTTCGCGTGCTCCCGCAAGGACCGGCTGACCGCCAAGAACGGGACCCCCTATCTCGCCCTCGAGCTGCGCGACCGGACCGGCGCGATCCCCGCCCGCGCCTTCCGCGACGTCGACTTCCTTTCGGGCCAGTTCGAGCGCGGCGACCTCGTGTGGGCCGCCGGCAAGGTCGAGCTCTTCCGCGAAGAGCTACAGCTGGAGCTGCGGGCCATCCGCCGCGCCGAGGGCGCGGCCGACCCGGCCGACTTCCTGCCCGTCGCCTACCGCGACCTCGACGAGCTCGACGGCTTCCTGGAGCACCTCGCCCGCGAGGTCTACGACCCCGACTACAGGGCGCTGCTCCGCGCCTTCCTCGAGGACGACGACTTCCGCGCCCAGCTCCGACGCGCCCCCTGCACCCGCGCGGGGCACCACGCCTACCTCGGCGGGCTGCTCGAGCACACGGTGGCGGTCACGATGCTCGCCCATGAGGCCTGCGGGCTGCACCCGCGGCTCGACTCGGACCTGCTGCTCTCCGCCGCGATCCTCCACGACGTCGGCAAGACGCGCGAGTTCGAGCTCGCGGCCGACATCGAGCTGAGCGAGGCCGGCGCCATGCTGGGCCACCTGACCCTCGGCCAGCAGCTCCTGACGGCGCGCGCGGCGAGAATCGGCTCGGTGCAGGCGGACAAGCTCCTGGCGCTGTCTCACTGCCTGCTCGCCCATCACGGGCCGGACGGTCTGCCCGGACGCCGCTTCCGCTCGCCCGAGGCGCTGGCGCTGTACCGGCTGAACGCCGTCGACGCGGCGGTCAAGGGCGCGCTCGAGCACGGCCTGCCCGCATGAGCCACGAGGTCCGCGAGCTCAGGCCCGAGGAGATCGGCCTCGCCTTCGAGGCGATGCGCGCGCTCCGGTCGCACATCGAGGACCCGGAGGAGTTCGCCGACCGCGTGAACCGCGTCCAGCGTCCGGAGGGCTATCGGCTCGTGGCCGCGCTCCCGGCGGGTGGCGGCCCGGCGGTCGCGGTGGCGGGCTTCCGCGTCACGCACAGCCTCGTGGACGGCCGGCACCTCTACGTGGATGACCTGTCGACGCTTGCCGACGCCCGCCGCCAGGGTCTGGCGGGCAGGCTGATGACCTGGATGCGCGAGGAGGCTGAGCGGCTGGACTGCAACTCCCTGCAGCTCGACTCCGCCGTCGGCCCGGCGCGGACCGACGCCCACCGCCTCTACTTCAACCAGGGGCTCGCTATTTCCGCATTCCACTTCGAGAGGGCTCTCTGATCGACGGATGTCCGAGGCTCCGGGCGTCCTCGTGGCGAGGCCGGCCCGGTGTTCCGATCCGAATACCGTGGCCGACAAGGCGACAGCGGCGATCCCTGCAGGCGACGTCCTCGAGCGCGTCCTCACGTCGCTGCTCGACCTGAGCTTCGTCCTCACCGACCGCGAGGGCTTCGTGACACGGTGGACCGGGCGGGCCGAGCAGCTGCTCGGGCTCGCCTGCGCCGATGCCGCCGGCCGCTCGCTGCTCGAGACCTTCGGCGCCGCCGACGAGGAGGCGCCCGCTTCCGGCCGCGTCCAGATCAAGGCCCGCCACCAGGACGGCGAGAAGTTCCGCGCCGAGCTGACCTTCATCCCCGTCCCGATGAGCCACAGCCTCGAGTTCAACGGCTTCCTCGAGTCGCTCGAGTCCGACCGCCCGACCGAGTCCGTCCGCCGCCGCGTGAACTCCCAGTACTCGGACGTGCTCGACTGGATCGGCTCGGTGGTCACCGACGGCGTGCCGCTGCACAGCGACGAGCTGACCGCCGGCACGATCGTGGCCTTCAGGCCGCTCGAGGAGGTTCCCTGGCTGGCCGACCCGGAGGCTGCCCAGGCGCCCGGCAAGCCGCAGCCCGGTCTCTCCGAGGCCGTCGAAAGAGCGGCGGAGGTGCTGGCGCGCTCCGACGACCTCGAGCGCACCCTCGACGAGGCCAGCGAGGCCGTCGAAGAGGCGCGGACGATGGCGGACGCCGCCCACGAGGAGGCCGCCACCGCCGCCCGCAAGGTCTCGAAGATGGCCGAGGAGAACTCGACCCTCCATTCCGAGCTCGAGCGCGCCCACAGCGACCTGGGCGAGCTCCGCACTCGGCTCGACAGCGCCGAGGCTCCCGCAAGTAGCCACGAGCTCGCCCAGCTGCGCGCCGAGATCGTGGCGATCCGCGAGCAGCCGCCCGCCGTCACCAAGGACGACTTCGAGGCGCTGCGCACCGAGCTGCGTGAGCTGCGAGTCGACGGGGCCGGCGGCGAGTCCGCCGCGAGCGCCGCCGAACGCGCCGAGTCCGCGCTCGACTCGGTGCGGGCGCTGGCCGACGAGCTGCGGGCCGAGGTCGAGGACGCCCGCGAGGCCGCGGCCCGCGCGCGCGAGTCCGCCGGCGAGGCGGCCGACGCGGCCGCCGTCGAGGCAAAGGTCGCGCGCGTCCAGGCCGAGGCCGCGCGCGTCCACTCGGAGGAGGCGAGCGGCCACGCGCTCGCCGCCCGCGAGGTCGCCGACGCGTGGGCCAGCGCAGCCGAGAAGCACGGCCGTCCCGACGACAACGGCGCCCCGACGGAGAGGCAGCTGCC
>JBJMLJ010000233.1:0-4720 GCA_045805365.1 Thermoleophilaceae bacterium | reverse complement strand
TGGCAGCCGGCTCAGCCTCCGCCCGACTCGATCGCCTACCTGCTCTTCACCTCCGGCAGCACTGGCGTCCCCAAGGGCGTCGCCGTCAGGCACGACAACGTCGTGCCCTTCCTCGACGCGGCCGCCGAGCGCTACGGCGTCCGCCAGGACGACCGCTGCTCGCAGACGTTCGACCTGACCTTCGACCTGTCGGTGTTCGACATGTTCGTGGCCTGGGACGCGGGAGCCTGCCTGTGTGTCCCCTCCGCCCGGGAGCTCATGGCCCCGGGCGGCTTCGTCCGCCGCTCCCAGCTGACGCTCTGGTTCTCGGTCCCGTCGACGGCGGCCTTCATGAGGCGACTGCGCCAGCTCCGGCCGGGCGCCTTCCCGACGCTGCGCTGGAGCCTCTTCTGCGGCGAGCCGCTGCCGGCCGAGCTGGCCGGCGCCTTCGCCGAGGCGGCCCCGGCGTCCGTGATCGAGAACCTCTACGGGCCGACCGAGGCGACGATCGCCTGCACCGCCTACCGCTGGGACCCGGAGCGCTCGCCGGGCGAGTGCGTCCGCGGCATCGTCCCGATCGGGGCGCCGATCGGAGCCACGCGCACGCTGGTAGCCGATGACGGCGAGCTGCTCCTAGCGGGACCGCAGGTCACGTCGGCCTACTGGCACGACCCCGAGCGGACGGCAGAGGCGTTCGTGACGCCGCCGGGGGAGTCGGAGCTGCACTACCGCACGGGCGACCGCGTGGGCGCCGGCCCTCCACTCGTCTACCTCGGCCGTGCCGACGACCAGATCAAGGTGCTCGGCCACCGGGTCGAGCTCGGCGAGATCGAGGCGGCGCTGCGGGAGGTCGCCGGGGTCGACGAGGCGGTGGCGGTCGGCTGGCCGCGCTCGGAGAGCGGCGCCGGGGGGATCGCTGCCTTCGTCCCGGCCCCCGATGCCGACCCGGACGCGCTCCGCGACCAGCTGGCGACGCGCCTTCCCGACTACATGCTGCCGCGCCGCATCGAGCTGAGGGACGAGCTGCCGCTCAACGCGAACGGGAAGCTTGATCGCCAGGCCCTGATCGACTCGCTCGGATGAGCCGGGGCAGCATCACGACGAGGTCGGCGACGGCGCTCCAGAGGTGCCCGGCGGGCCCCGTGACCAGCCAGGCCTGAAGCCTCTCGCCGGGGCTCCGCTTCATCCGGGCCACGCTATCGTCACGCGCCCATGGCGGGAGCGATCAAGACCACCACGACCGAGCTCGGCGACTCGCGCGTCCGCCTGGATGTCGAGGTGCCGACCGACGCGCTCGAGCACGAGCTCAACGCCGCCGCCAGCGCGATCGGCGGCGAGCTCCGCGTGCCGGGCTTCCGCAAGGGCAAGGTCCCGCCGCAGGTCGTGATCCGCCAGGTCGGCCGCGAGGCCGTGCTCGACGAGGCCGTCCGGCGCGGCCTGCCGAGCTGGTACGAGCAGGCCGTGTCCGAGGCGGGCATCGCGACGGTGGGCGATCCCAAGGTCGACCTCAGCGACCTGCCCGAGCGCGGCGCCCCGCTCGCCTTCACGATCGAGGTGGGAGTCCGCCCGGAGGCGGAGCTCGGCGACTGGAGGGGCGTCGAGGTCGGGCGCCGCGAAGCCGAGGTCTCGCCGGACGAGATCGAGGCGGAGCTCGAGCGCCTGCGCGAGTCGCTCGCCTCGCTCGAGACCGTCGACCGTCCCGCCGCCAAGAGCGACTTCGTGGTCATCGACTTCGTCGGCAGCGTCGACGGCGAGCCGTTCGAGGGCGGCGAGGCGCGCGGCTACCTGCTGGAGCTCGGCTCCGAGCGGCTCATCGAGGGCTTCGAGAAGCAGCTGGAGGGCGCGTCCGCGGGGGAGCGGCGCGAGGTGAAGGTCACCTTCCCCGCCGACTACCAGACCGAGAACCTGGCCGGCAAGGAGGCGTCCTTCGCGGTCGACGTCAAGGAGGTCAAGGAGAAGCGCCTCCCCGAGCTCGACGACGACTTCGCGCTGGAGGCCGGCGGCTTCGACACCCTTGACGAGCTGCGCAGCGAGATCGAGGGACGGCTGCGCGAGCTCGAGGAGCGGTCGATCGAGGGGGAGTTTCGCGAGGCGGTCGTCGACGCGATCGGCGCCGAGGCCACGGTCGAGGTCCCGCACGAGCTCGTACACGCCAAGGCGCACGAGATGTGGCATCGCACCGCGCGCCGGCTCTCCTCGCAGGGGGTCCAGCCCGAGACCTATCTCCAGATGACCGGCAAGACCGAGGAGGAGCTCGTCACCGAGGCGGAGCCCGACGCCGAGAAGGCGCTCCGCCGGGAGAGCGTCCTCGCGGCGATCGTGGAGCAGGAGGACATCGAGGTGAGCGACGACGAGATCCTCGACGCCCTGCGCGAGGCCTCGGCGCCCCGCGCAGGCGGCGAGCCGCCGAGCGAGAAGTCCCTGCAACGCTCCCTCAAACGCGCGAAGTCCCAGGGCACGGACGAGGCCCTGCGCGAGGACATAGCGATGCGAAAGGCGGTCGACCTCGCGGTCGAGAGCGCCAAGGCGATCCCGGTCGAGCAGGCGAAGGCTCGCGACAAGCTCTGGACTCCGGGAAAGGACCGTGAGGAGGCCGGCGAGATCTGGACGCCGGGGGGCTCCTAGCGCCTCATCGCTAGACTCGCCAGCCCATGAGTCCTCTGGTCCCGATGGTCGTCGAACAGACCTCCCGCGGTGAGCGGGCGTTCGACATCTACAGCCGGCTGCTGAACGAGCGGATCGTCTTCCTGGGCACGCCGGTCACCGACGACATCGCGAACCTCATCGTGGCCCAGCTCCTCCACCTGGAGTCCGAGGACCCCGACAAGGACATCTCGCTCTACGTCAACTCGCCCGGCGGCTCCGTGTACGCGGGCCTCGCGATCTACGACACGATGCAGTTCATCAAGCCCGACGTGCAGACGATCTGCGTCGGGATCGCGATGTCGATGGGCGCGCTGCTGCTCGCCGGCGGCGCCGCGGAGAAGCGGATGGCGCTGCCGAACGCGAAGATCCTGATCCACCAGGTCTCCTCGGCCTTCCAGGGCCAGGCCTCGGACATCGAGATCCACGCCAAGGAGATCATCGACGTCCGCCGCCGCCTCGACGAGATCCTCGCGAAGCACACGGGCCAGGACCTGGAGAAGGTCTCGCGCGACACCGAGCGCGACTACTTCATGAGCGCGGAAGAGGCGAAGGACTACAGCCTCATCGACCGCGTCATCAGCAAGCACTAGCCGGCTTCAAACCGTCGCCTGCCTGCGTCATCGGGCCTCGCCGTGCAGAGCACTTGCTCGGCCCTGCTTCCTTGGCAGGCTCGGTTTTCGCTCGGCTAGCGCTGGCTGATCTCGCAGCACTAGCCGGACGGCGGCAGCTCGTCCAGCGCCTCCAGCTCGAACTGGAGTAGCTCCACCAGGCGGCTGCCGGGGATCGTCTCGTCGAGCATGTCGAGCGAGCGCCGGTGGCGGTCGATCTTCGACTGGAGCTCGGCGCGGGGCGTGCCCTTGGCGAGGAGCGTCCGGATCTCGCGGACCTTGGAGATCTTGTCGGCCGTGTAGACCGCCGGTGCGTAGCCGCCCGCCTCGCCGACACGCCGGCGGATGTCCTCCTTGCGCTCCTCCTCGTCTTCGATCGAGGGGTCGTCGCTGACCGCCGCGACCAGGTCGGCGACCTCGCGGCCGAAGCGCTCCTCGAGCTCGGAGCGGTCGGCGTCGGTGTCTTCAAGGACGTCGTGGAGCACGGCCGCCGCCACGACGTGATCGGGATAGTGCGAGCGCTCGAGGAGCGAGGCGACCTCGAGTGGGTGGAGCACGAAAGAGGCCTGGTCGCTGTCCCGCGTCTGACCCGCGTGACGCTCCTTGGCGAACTCCAGGGCCTCCCGCGTCAGCGGCAGCTCCCGGAGGAAGCTCAGATGCTGTCCTTCCCCTTGTTCCGTCCCAGCGACGTTAGGTCCCCCATGGGTGAGGGCGTGAAGCAATTGTGAAGGTCTGGCGCCAAGTCCGGCTAGAAAACCCGATTGAGCTTGAAGGGACCCGTACTCCTGTCGAGTATCTACCCCATACGGTTTCGCCCTCGACAGCGGGCGGAGCGACGCTGGTACCCTCGCCCCGAGGAGAGATCCCTTCGTGGCCCGACCCACTGACTCGAACGAACAGCTCCTCTGCAGCTTCTGCGGCAAATCTCAGCGCCAGGTCAAGAAGCTGATCGCCGGCCCCGGCGTCTACATCTGCGACGAGTGCATCGACCTCTGTAACGAGATCATCGACGAGGAGCTGACCGGCACCACCAGCTTCGATCTCGAGAACCTGCCGAAGCCGAAGGAGATCAACTCGGTCCTCCAGGAGTACGTCGTGGGGCAGGAGCCGGCCAAGCGCACGCTGAGCGTCGCCGTCTACAACCACTACAAGCGCGTCCAGATGATGCAGTCGGAGGGCGAGCAGGACCTCGAGCTTCAGAAGTCCAACATCCTGCTCCTGGGTCCGACCGGCTGCGGCAAGACGCTCCTCGCGCAGACGCTCGCCAAGATCCTCAACGTCCCGTTCGCGATCGCGGACGCCACGGCCCTGACCGAGGCCGGCTACGTCGGCGAGGACGTCGAGAACATCCTTCTGAAGCTGATCCAGGCGGCGGACTTCGACGTCAAGAAGGCCGAGACCGGGATCATCTACATCGACGAGGTCGACAAGATCGCGCGCAAGGCCGACAACCCGTCGATCACGCGCGACGTGTCGGGCGAGGGCGT